>JAYRVB010000117.1:0-13152 GCA_041918775.1 Chitinophagales bacterium | reverse complement strand
TGTGGTGTGCCTATTAGGAACTCGGGGGTGGGGGTTTAATGTTGGAAACTTTACACATGTTTTTTTTGGGGGGTGTGTAATATTTGTTTTTTTTGGAGAGGGGATTGTAGGAGGGGTGTAAAGTTGGAAACTTTACACATGTTTTTTTGAGGGGGGGAGGTAATATTTGTTTTTTTGGAGCAGAAATTGGGTGGTGGGTTTTGGTTGGGGGTTAGACGGTATTTATGAGTTCGTCTAGTTCGAGCCAGCGGAGTTCTTTTTCGCTGAGTTGTTCGTTGATGGTGGCGAGTTTGGCGGTGAGTTCTAGTAATTGTTTGTGATCGCTGCCTGCTTCGGCCAGGGAGGCTTCGATGCTGCTTTTTTGGCTTTCCAGTTGCGGAATTTCTGCACTCAGTTGTTCGTATTCACGCTTTTCTTTGAATCCGGCTTTTTTGGTTTTTTGTGCAGGTTCAACCTGTGTTTGAATTTGAAGTGGTGGTTCCGTTTGCTGTTGTGCCTGTTTCGCAAGCGATTTTTCCAGATCGTCCGCAGCTCGCCACTCACTATAGTTACCGGGGAAGTCGCGAATTACGCCACCGCCTTCAAACACAAATACATGATCCACGAGTCTATCCATAAAATACCTGTCGTGGGATACGATGAGCACACAACCTTTAAATTCTGCCAGAAATTCTTCGAGTATACTCAGGGTCAGGATGTCGAGGTCGTTGGTAGGTTCATCCAGGATCAAAAAGTTTGGATTTTTGATCAGGATGGTCATCAGATATAATCTGCGTTTTTCTCCACCACTCAGTTTGCTTACAAAAGTGTATTGTGTTTCCGGTGGAAATTGAAATCGTGTCAATAATTGTGCGGCACTGAGTTTGCTGCCATCGGCGAGAGGGATGAATTCGGCAATATCTTTCACCACTTCGATCACGCGTTTATCTTCCTGCAGGATCATGCCATCCTGTGCATAATACCCATATACTACAGTTTCACCGGTGGTGATCTTTCCTGCATCAGGTTTTGTCAACTCCATGATGAGGTTGAGAAAAGTGGTTTTGCCCATACCGTTTCTGCCAACGATACCGATCTTGTCGTATTGTTTGAACAGATAGGTGAATTGATCGACAATGCGCAGATCGCCAAACGATTTGGAAACTTTGATCATTTCCAGGATCTTGCCTCCCATGCGGGTCATCTTCACTTCCAGACTTAAGGCTTCCTGTAGTTTTTTGCCTTTTGCTTTTTCTGCAATATCATCAAATGCATCCAATCGCGATTTGCTTTTTGTTGTGCGCGCCTTGGGCATGCGTTTTACCCATTCCAGTTCGCGTCGATAGGTATTGCGTACTTTATCTAATTCGGCCGCTTCCACCGCATCGCGTAAGGCTTTCTTCTCCACATACAAAGAATAGTTTCCGCGATAGGTAAATAATTTGCTGTCTTCGAGTTCAATGATCTCTGTGCACACGCGATCTAAAAAATAGCGGTCGTGTGTTACCACAAGTAAAGTGAGGTTTCTACTGCTCAGATATTCTTCGAGCCATTCCACCATTTCAATATCCAGGTGGTTGGTAGGTTCATCGAGAATGATCAGATCGGGTTCTTCGATCAATAATTTGCTGAGGGCAATACGTTTTTTTTGTCCCCCGGATAATGTACTCACCTTTTGATCAAGTGCATGAATATGGAGTCGGCCGAGAATTTGCTTTATCCGCAACTCAAAATCCCAGGCACCCAGGGCTTCCATTTGCGCATGTGCACGCTCCACCGCGAGATGTGTTTCTTCGGTGTACGCCTTTTCCTGTTGTAACAACGCTTCCTCATACTGACGAATGGCGCGTATGGAGGGGGAATCGCTATACAGGATATTGTCCATGATGCTCAGCGATTCATTCAATACAGGCTCCTGCTCGAGGTAACCCACGGTGATGGACTTATGTGTTTGCACGGTACCTGCGTCGGCAAAGTCCTTTCCGGTAAGTATGCGCAGCAGAGTGGTTTTTCCGGCGCCATTTCTGGCCACCAGGGCAACCTTCTGACCTTTGTTTATCGTAAATGAAATGTCGTCAAACAGTACGCGCGTGTCGTAGGTCTTGGTCAAATGGTCGATCTGTAAATAATTCACGCCGCAAAGGTAGGGAATCGGGGCGGTGATGGGGGGGATTGTGTTCATGTGTTCGTGTTGGTGCGGGAGTGCGGTGGTGCGGCGGTGCGGTGGTACGGTAATGCGGTGGTGCGGTAGTGCGGCGGTGCGGTAATGCGGTGGTGCGGTGGAGGTGGTTTGAAGGTGGCAAGGTGGGGTGTTAAGGTGATTGGTGTGGGGGGAGAGGCGTTTCGCACATGAACACATGAACACATGAACACATGAGCACATGAACACATGAGCACATGAACACATGCGCACATTTCCTACCACCCCGGGTCGTCCGGCTTGCGGTGGAGTTGGGCTTTTCTGTGGATATGGTGTAAAACTATTTTTCAGCAAAAAGCATTATATAATAGCTTTGTAGTCTAAACTGATATGGAGAAAGCGGCACCTATTGACCTCGAAAAGGAGAAAAAGCTCATTCTCAAGGAGTATCGAAATCTGCTAAGGCCTTTGCGGAATAACCTGACGCAGGCGGAGCGGAAGCAGATACGTCTTGCTTTTGAGATGTCGGTGGATGCCCATAAGGACATGCGGAGAAAGAGCGGGGAGCCTTATATCCTCCATCCCCTGCATGTGGCGCAGATCGTGGTGAATGAGATGGGACTTGGCGCCACGGCAGCGATTTGTGCTTTGTTGCACGATGTGGTAGAGGATACCGAACTCACTCTGGATGACATCAAGCGCGAATTTGGGGTTAAGGTGATGAAGATCATCGACGGTCTTACCAAGGTGAGCGGGGTGTTCGACCTGACCAGTTCCATTCAGGCGGAGAATTTTAAGAAGCTGTTGCTTACCCTTGCCGATGATGTGCGCGTGATCCTGATCAAAATTGCTGATCGTCTGCACAATATGCGCACGATGGATTCCATGCCGCGCAAAAAGCAATTGAAGATCGCCTCTGAAACTTTGTATTTATATGCACCACTTGCCCATCGTTTGGGTTTTTATGCGATAAAAAGCGAACTGGAAGATCTCGGTATGAAATATACCGAATCGGAAGCATATAAAGATATTGCGCGTCGCCTTTCTGAAACAAAACGCGAACGGTCGCGGTACATGAATGAGTTCATGAAACCGATCCGCGAGCGACTGGAAAAGGATGGATTCACTTTTGAATTGTATGGCCGGCCGAAAAGTATTTTTTCGATCTATAATAAGATCAAGAATAAAGGCGTGGTGTTCGACGAAGTGTATGATCTCTTCGCTATTCGTGTGATCCTGGATACACCCTTTGAACTGGAGAAAGCAGATTGCTGGCGTGTGTATTCGATCGTTACGGAATTGTATCATCCGAATCCCGACCGCCTGCGCGACTGGATATCCACGCCAAAAGCCAATGGATATGAAAGTTTGCATACCACGGTGATGGGTCCGAAAGGAAGATGGGTGGAAGTGCAGATACGCACCAAGCGCATGGATGAGATCGCTGAAAAAGGATTTGCCGCGCATTGGAAATACAAAGAAGGATCGAGCGATAAGGCATTGGATACCTGGTTGCGTGAGATCAGAGAATTGTTACGCAATCCGGAATTCAACGCGCTTGAATTCATGGATGATTTCCGACTGAATTTATTCAGCAAGGAGATATACGTATTTACACCTAAAGGTGACCTGAAGATCATTCCGCAGGGAGCAACTGCTTTGGATTTTGCCTTCGAAATTCATACTGCTGTAGGATACCATTGTATCGGCGCGAAAGTGAATCATCGCTTGGTGCCCCTGAGTCACCGCCTGAGTAATGGCGATCAGGTAGAGATCATTACTTCCAAAAAGCAAAAGCCGAATGAGGACTGGCTGAACTTTCTGATCACCTCACGAGCGCGCAGCAAGGTGAAGAATGCGTTGAAGGAGGAAAAACGTGCTATAGCGCAAGAGGGCAGGGGGATACTGGAGAAAAAACTCAAAGGGATCAAAGCCGAGCTCTTCGACCGCAATATTCAGATGTTGATGGAATTTTATCATCAACCTACGAGCATGGAATTGTTCTATCGTATCGGCACAAAGGATATTGCGCTGAAAGAATTGAAAGAATTTGCCGTGCAGGGCGGAAAGTTGATCCCGCCATCAAAAGATAAGCAGACGCCTGTCGACCTGGAGCGCCTCGAGAAGATCGCCACCAGCAATGCAGAGTTGCTCATTTTTGATAATCAGCTGGATGATATCAAGTATTCCCTTGCCAAATGTTGCAATCCGATCGTGGGAGATGATGTGTTTGGATTCATCACCATTAATGAAGGAATCAAGATACACAAGACCAGTTGCCCGAACGCTACCGAAATGATGAGTAAGTACGGCTATCGGATCGTGCGTACCCGTTGGACGCAGCAGAAGGATATTGCCTTCCTTACGGGGATAAAAGTGACGGGTCTGGATGATGTGGGATTGGTGAATAAGGTAACACAGATCATTTCCGGGGATATGAAGCTGAACATGCAGAGTTTGACCATGGATGCCAAGGATGGGGTGTTTGAGGGCACGATCAAAGTATTTGTAAAGAATACCGATGTATTGGATAAACTCATTTACAAGTTACAGAACATGAAAGGGGTGATCTCCGTAATTCGTTTAGAAACTACTTAACTGATCCTATGGACAAAGAAACTCAACAGGCCAAGTATCTGGAAGAGATCCGGAATATTTTTGCCGCGCACCTTGAATCAAAAGGATTGCGCAAAACGCCTGAACGATTTACCATACTCGAAGAGATCTATAGTCGGACCGATCACTTTGACGCAGAGAGTTTGTATTCGCATTTATTGAAAAGCGGGTACCACGTGAGCAGAGCCACGGTATATAATACCCTGGAGTTGCTCCTGAGCTGCGACCTGATCACCAAGCATCAGTTTGGGAAAAACCTGGCGCAGTATGAAAAGTCGTATGGATATAAGCAACACGATCATATCATCTGTGTAGATTGCAAGAAGGTTGTGGAATTTTGTGATCCGCGCATCCATCAGATACAGACCATGATGGGTGAGTTATTGAACTTTAAGATCACACATCACAGTTTGAACATGTATGGCATTTGCGGTAATTGTCAGAAGGTACGCGAAAGACAAGAGCAAAGCGGAAAAGAAGTAAAAGTAAAATGATGGAATTTACCATAGAAAAGATGGAGAGCAATCTCGCTGTGATCACGCTTAAAGGCCGGATGATCGCAGAATATGAGACCCTGCCACTCACTGAACAAATAGAAGATCTGGAAGAAGAGGGATTCAGCAAGATCATTTTTGATCTCGGAAAATTGGAATACATGAACTCCACCGGCCTCAACTTCTTTTTAAAAACCCTCACCCGTGCCCGCCGCATGGATGGGGAAGTGGTGATCTGCTCTCTCAATGACCTGCTGGAAACCCTCATGGTTACCACCAAACTCAATGCCTTCTTCACCATTTGTGCCGACCTCGAGACGGCAAAGGCCTATTTTGAGAAGGAGCGGATCAATTGAGTTTTGGAGCGGGCGTTGGGGGCTTTGAACAGGTGGGATAGGAGGGAGGAGAGAGGAGAGAAGAAGGAGGAAGCGTGGTTTAGCCTAAATGCTGGGGGGTATGATGCGGGCACTCACCAATGACCCTTTTTCACGCGAAGGCGCAAAGACGCGAAGAGATGCAAAGGCACTCGCGTCCCGATAGCTATCTGGACACGACTCACGACTCACGATGTGTGACTACCCACTCAACCTTTTTCACGCGGAGAAGCGGAGAAATGCAAGACACTCACGATTCACGAAATTAAATGTTAAAAAATTTGCGCAACCGAAAAGTTGCATACATATTTGCAACCAATTAGTTGCATAATATGAGACGTGACATTTTTCAGGCTATTGCCGATCCTACCCGTAGAGCCATCATTGGCTTGATTGCTATGCAGGCCATGACTCCGAATGCGCTGGCTTCGCATTTCGATATTAGTAGACAGGCGGTGAGCAAGCATATACACATATTAGTGGAATGTGAACTGGTGGAGGTGCAGCAGGAGGGAAGAGAGATATTTTATCAGTTACAAGTTGAAAAAATGAAAGAGATCGACAAATGGCTGAACCAGTTCAGGAAGATCTGGGAGCAAAAATTTAATCAATTAGATTCAGTATTGCATAAACTCAAACATACCAAAAAATGAACAAGACGATCCTATTTGAATTTACGGTCGATAAGGAAGCGCGATTGATTCATGTAGACCGTTCCTTTGAGGCACCAATTGATCTTGTATGGGCTGCATTTACGGAGGCAGACATTCTCGATCAATGGTGGGCGCCAAAACCATATAGAAATACTACCCTGAGTATGGATTTCCGTGCAGGCGGGCGTTGGCTGTATGCCATGATCTCGCCTCAGGATGAGAAGCATTATTGCCTCTTCGATTATAAAACGGTTGAGCATCAGCGCATGTATGCGGGTATGGATGCTTTCTGTGATGCAGAGGGTAATATCTCGAACACCATGCCGCGTATGGAATGGCAAAATCAATTTGAAGATCAGGGCGAGCGCACGGTGGTGCATATTGAAGTGCAATTGGAAAAACTGGAAGACCTGGAAGCCATCATACAGATGGGCTTTAAGGAAGGATTCACGATGGGTCTGGAAAATCTGGATCAGTATATCGCGTCGCAGTTTTATTTGCGTAAACAGAAAAAGCCAAACAAAGCTGCGCGCGTGGCCACTTATGTCAACTTTCCGGGCAATACCGAAGAAGCCATGCTTTTTTATCGCGACATTTTCAAAACGGAATTTGTGCAGGGCATGCAAAGATTCGGTGAACTCCCTGCAGATCCGTCGCAGCCTCCTATGCCTGATCATGTAAAACAGATGGTATTGCATTGTGAGCTGCCTTTATTAGGCGGCCATATCCTGATGGCTACGGATGCGCCCAAAGAAATGGGCTTCACGGTTACACAGGGAAATAATATGCATATCAATCTGGAACCAACTACCAGAGCGGAAGCTGATCGGATATTCCAGGCATTGTCTGCGGGTGGAAACATCACCATGCCCATGCAGGATATGTTTTGGGGTGCCTATTTCGGCAGTGTCATTGATAGATATGGCATTAATTGGATGGTAAATTGTATGTAACACAAATTGGTAACCATATTTCGGCCGGTCTTCAAGGAGGCCGGCTTTTTTTATGCTTAACTTTGCGCAGCAACAGTACGTTTGGCAATATTGACCTGTCAACCTATTTTTGAACCAAAGCCTTTCGGAGAAACAGACAATGAGGAAGATTCTATTTACGATTATGTGCATGCTGGGTGCAGTGAGTTTGTCCTATACACAAAATCCGCGCACATCAATATACAGTACCCTTGGATGGTATAATGTATTCGGCACACTGGCGCTGAATGAAAAGTGGGCCTTGCATGCGGAGTATCAGTGGCGGCGCGATAACCTGATCACCGATTGGCAACAAAGTGTGTTGAAGACAGGCGTGCAGTATACCCCGATAAAAGGTGTTCAGTGCAGACTTGCCTATGCGTGGGTGGAAACTTATCCGTACGGCGATATACCCATTAACGCCATGGGCAAAGTATTTACCGAACATCGCATTTACGAATCACTCGCATTAGGGCATTCAGTAGGTCGCTTCGAGTTTAGTCACCGGTACATGCTGGAGCAACGCTTTGTTGGCCGGTACACGGATGCAACGCTGACCAAAGAAGATACGGCCAGTTTTGTGCATCGATTCAGATACATGGCAAAAGTGCAGATGCCTTTGAAAGGAACTTCCATCGCTGATAAGACACCTTATGTAGCATTGTATGATGAGGTGTTCATCGGTTTTGGTGAGCAGGTGCAGCAAAATGTATTTGATCAGAATCGATTGGGTGTTTTACTCGGATATAAATTCAACGGACATTTTCGCGCAGAAGCAGGCTACTTTAATCAAACCCTGCAGTTTGGCCGACTCATTGACGACAAGCAGGTATATCAGCACAACAATGGCGTGATCGTGAATCTGGTGTTCAACATGCAATTGGATGCTGCGCATTGAAGACATGTAGATAGCTCAATGCATATGGACTAACAGGATCTCAGTTATTTTCTCCCTAACGACCTTATTTACTCAGGTAGAAATCGGTACCTTTATCAGATGGATGCAGAAGCGCAGTATACGCAAACATTAGACACCTGGGATGCTATTGCAGACCTCTATGCGCAGAAGTTCATGGATATGCCCATCTATCATGCTACCTATGATCAATTTTTGCTGCATATCCCATCTCCTGAGCCTGTCATTTTGGATGCAGGTTGTGGTCCGGGTGCGATCACTAAATACATATTGTCTAAACGCCCTGATGCGCAGATCACTGCTACGGATTTTGCCCCTGCCATGATCGCATTGGCGGCGCAGGTGAACCCACAGGCAAATTGCATGGTAGCTGATCTGCGTACACATCCCAATACTGAAGCAACTTATAACGGTATTATTTGCGGATTTGCACTCCCGTATTTGCATCATGCCGACGGATATGCATGGATAGCGCAGGCCTATCGCGCACTCATACAGGGTGGAATTTTTTATGTGAGTTTTGTAGAAGGCGATAGCGCAAGATCTGGGCCAAAACAAAATTCGCGTGGAGGTACGGTATGGTTTCATTATTATTCAGAAAAAGAAATGGAAGGGTATTTACATACCCTGGGATTTGATCTGTTGCACACCGCACATGTTCCCTATCCGGGTGTTGGTGAAACACAGGATCATGTGATCATGATCGCACAAAAAAATTCAGCAACATCAACTACCACATGAGCAGGTATTCCCTTTATACAAATGGTAAGGATTCTCTCGCTATTTTGGAGCGCGATGCACAGGTGATAAGCGATGCAACCACCATGGCTGAGCTACTGATGGAACTGATCTTTGTGCATGGCATCGACCGGCTTGTGATTGACGCTGATCAGCTTTCGCCGGATTTTTTTCGATTGAGTACCGGTTTAGCCGGAGACATCACACAGAAGTTTTCGAACCATCGTGCATATCTCGCCATCATAGGAGATCCAACCGCATATACCGGTAAGGCCCTGCAGGATTACATACGCGAATCGAACCGGTCCGGACAGATCGTGTTTGCCGCGAATTTGGAGGAGGCTTGTGCATTTTGGAAAATACCACATCAATTCGCATTGATCTCAGCTCTATGAATGATCAGCAACCGAAACCTGTTTTTCTTACCGCAGAATGGAGAAAACTGCTCATGGCGAATTATGCCATCGATCCGGCTATTCTGAAACCCCTTATTCCGTATAAAACGGAGTTGGACCGATGGAACAACACCTGTTATGTCAGCCTCGTCGGTTTTATGTTTCTAAATACGCGACTAAAAGGATTTGCGATTCCCGGACATCAACATTTTGAAGAAGTGAATCTGCGTTTTTACGTGCGCTATCGCGATGGTGATACATGGAAACGCGGTGTCGTATTTATCAAGGAGATCGTTCCGAAACCGGCCCTGACATTTGTGGCCAACACCATTTATGGAGAACCCTATGAGACCATGACGATGCGCCATCTTTGGGAGCGCGAGGGTAGCGATCTGCATGTGCGTTATGCATGGTACAAAAAACGCTGGCATGCCTTCCAGGCTACGGCTGATGCACAGGCACAAGCGCTGGTGTCGGGAAGTGAACCAGAGTTCATTACAGAACATTATTGGGGATATACTTATCGCGGTCCGAGTCGCACATCCGAATATGCCGTTGAACATCCAAGATGGGATATTTATCCGGTGAAAAAATATCAGGTAGATGTGCAGTTCGGACAGGTGTATGGTGATCGATTTGCGGCGCTTACGCAATTAACACCTGCTTCTGTTTTTTTGGCCGAAGGATCACCCATTATCGTACGTGGTGGTCGTATGGTATAATGAGAAAAAATGCATAGAGAAATCTTTAGCGGTCATGCGCGGTGAAAAATGGTTATTGATCGATTGTTGCGGTGCGCTGCTTTCAGCCATAGCGACGGGTATAGTATTACCACTGGTGCATATGTATATCGGAATGCCTGTTGGGATATTGCGCGTGCTGGGTATTTTGGCTGTGTGCTATGCGGGATTCGGTTTTTTGTCGTGGAAGTATTTTCGAAGTTCGTGGGTCAGTTTCTTGTCCACGTTGATATTGCTCAATGTCATTTATTGCCTGACCATCATTATGTTAATGATCTGGCAGGGAGACACAGTGCTGCTCGCGGGTCACCTGTACTTTTGGATCGAATGCCTCGTGCTCATACTCCTGATCTATTTTGAAGTGCGTGCAATTCGCAAACAGCGGGCATCGGCTGCTGACGACAGCAGTGAGGTTTGGTTGGATGATAACTGGTGACCCTTCCATGCCTGGTGCCTTGTTCAGGAATGCCTGATCCGCCACTTGTGGTTTCCTTATATTTGACCTACATAGTGAAAGGCAAACTTCTTTGTGACAAACGTTATTCCTACACCAACCCTCCGTACGGCATGTATGTTTCTTGCAGTTTGTATGTGGCTTATTACTGCCAGGGATGCCTTCAGCCAATCACCTGTATATGGAATGGAAGTTCCGGGTATCGATCAAATATCACGCGATAAACCTATTCTGCATATGTGGGTAGGATACTGCAATAACGTCATACCCAGTAATAACGCCTGCAGACAAATACTCGATATACAGGTGAGCAACGGCAAGGCATTTACCGAAAATGCATTTGCTTATGACTATTGTATTACACCGGAAAAAAAAGGTAAGGTGGTGGTCAGCACCACACAGGTGGTTCGGGTAGGTGCTGAATTAGATACGATACAGACAAAAACATCCTTCAGGGCCTTGGACATGCCTGCTGTTCGGCTGGAGGTTACCAAAGATCCGGTGGACAGCGGGTATCATTTATTATTTGTTGATGCGCATACCGGAAAGCAGATGCCACGTCGATACACGCTGGCCGGTATGTTCGATCCGGAAATACTCGATCCTCAGGGCAATGTGGTGGAGGATGGTATTTGGGGCCTTGGCTATACAGAAATACTTGAACACGATGTGATCAGGGAAGTGCCTTTCTCCACCGGCTTCGCGATCAGAGGCGTTGCTGCTTTATATGATCGGAAGACAGGACTTGTTTTTGGCACACTGCCTTTTCATATCGTCCTCCCATGATGAAGGCTGTTGAGCACTTGCATATATGCCTTTAGATTCGTTAATTGATTCTATACTAGTGTCCGGGAAAAGTTACATATTGAATTAATTGATACAATATTTCGGAAGATCTGCATGCTTGATCCTCACCCCCGGCCCCTCTCCTTACCTTACAACCGCAGGTTGCAAGGTAAGGAGAGGGGAGCATGGTACACACTAAAAGTAAAAACACGCCCCTCTCCTTGAAATTTGATGCAATCAAATTATAAGGAGAGGGGCAGGGGGTGAGGATCAAAATTGTGCAGATCTTACAGGCGACAGTACTTTTGAAGCTATCTGGACATTTCACCGGACACTAGTGATTGTTGCTACCCCTACTCTGATCATCCTCTTAACCGGCATTCCGGATTTTTAAATACAAGTACCATCAGAATTCCGTCATCTGCACATCATATTGCAAAGCGCATATACCAACTGGAAGTGTTTTGCGTTCTTCCTGTTTGCACATGATGAATCGCATACACAACGGCATCTGTATATCCCTAATGGTCGCTTTGCAGAGCTGCCATGGACAACAGGCTTCAGATGTATCTACGCATGAGACTGACAGACCGCTCACGGATTCGACCGCGCTATCGAATATTGCTTATGACACGGGTAAGCAGACTATACATGTTTTTGTGGCATTATGTGATAATGCGTATCAAGGCATAGTACCCGTTCCTGAACGCATCGGCAATGGTCAGGATCCAAACAATAATTTATATTGGGGATGCGGATATGGCGTGCGTACCTATTTCAAAAAGAGTACAGAATGGAAATTAGTGAGCCAACGCAAAGTGGATACCTTGATCCTTGAGCGACTGGTTTTTAAACATGTCTCAAAAAATTATTACCTGATCGCAGATGCCTATAATGGGCAATATATCGAACAATGTACCATCGACTTTCTGGAAGGCACTTGCGGGCGCTCAACCGATACACTCATGCTTGGCGCCGATACATTAGGTATAGCAGGAAATGCGCAATTGCTTGCCTATGTTGGTCACGATGGACTCATGGATTTTCAGTTGTCAGATGCTTATATGAATGTCGACCAACGCTCAAGAGATGCCATCATTTTAGCCTGCTATAGCAAATCGTATTTTTCAAATTACATGGACAATGCACAGGCAAGGCCGCTGGTATGGACCACCGGCCTGATGGCGCCCGAAGCCTATACCCTGCATGATGCGATCAGCGGATATGTATTAGATGAAACCGCTCAGGAGATCAGGTCAAGGGCTGCACTAGCGTATGCAAAGTATCAAAAATGCAGTGTAGGTGCGGCAAAGAATCTATTAACCACCGGATGGTAACGCAGTCCTGTGCATTTGCCATACATTATTTTGCGTTTCTGTATATTTGGTGAATGAACACCTCGGCATACCTTGTTAAAACAAAGTTTATTGTATGCATAACCTTCATGCTCATATGGAATGGCAGCGCATTTGCGCAAAGTAAATGTCAAAAGGTCAGAGAGGGGAGTTTTGCTATTTATGATGGTGGTACGCTGGTGACAGTTGTATTTCGTTATGATTCCACACAAGTGGAATTGATGGGACCAATTGAAACCACTACAAAAGTTACTTGGACCGACGACTGTAATTATCGACTCAGTTTTGTAAGTGCAAATGATGCATATTATGAAGCCTTTGGTACGAATACGCCTCGTAAGGATCTGTTGGTACATATCACCAAAGTAAAGCGCAAGGGATACAAATTTGAGGCAGTCCGCGAAGGAGAAACCTATGTATTGAAGGGCTATTTCAAAGAATTCAATGGGATATAGTTTCTATAATCAAATGGTATGGCGACAAAAAACAAAACACAGGAAACGCTTGCAGATGTAGATGCATTTATTCAGAGTTTTGTAGA
>JAYRVB010000116.1:0-16719 GCA_041918775.1 Chitinophagales bacterium | reverse complement strand
CTGGGTTTTAAAAAATTCATCACCACACCGCATATCATGCCCGGTGTGTTTGATAACCTCGCAACGGAAATTGTTGAAGCCTGCAACACACTAAATAGCACAACGGAAGTGCAATTACAGGTGCAGGTGCAAGCTGCTGCAGAATATTATATCGATGCTGCTTTCCCTGATCGCGTGCGCGCCGGCGAACAGTTTCTCACCTTTGGTGATCGCTATATTTTGGTAGAAGTGAACATGACCAATAAAGAGAAAAAACTCGAAGAGGCATTGTTTGAATTGCGACTGGCCGGATACAAACCGGTGCTCGCACACGTAGAGCGTTATCCTTATCTGTTCGAGAAACATCAGCTGGATCAGTATGAAAAACTGCGGGATGCAGATGTGCTCCTACAGGTTAATCTCCGTTCATTTACCGGAAATTACGGGGAGATACAAAAACGCATCGCCAGGGCATTAGCAGAAGCCGGTTTGATCAACTTTCTGGGTACTGATATCCATCGTCCGGCACAATTACCCATCATTGCACAGTCGATGGAGGATAAGCATGTGCAGCAACTGTTGGCCTCCGGTACTTTACTGAACAGTAGCCTGTAAACAGTACGACGGTGATACAGGCAATTCACATAACAAAGTATAAAGGGCGAAGACGCCAAAGGTATTTTTGAGCTGAGTTCCGGCGACATAGCGATATTTCGGGCGAAACGGGGTATTTTTGCAGCGAAATTCACGCCTGATGCCCTTTGTAGAGACACCCATTTCCGGATTATTCGTTTTTGAACCTCAGGTATTTGCCGATGCACGAGGGTATTTTTATGAATCCTTCAATGCCCGTGTGTTTCAGGAAAAAGGGATCAACACAGATTTTGTGCAGGACAATCAAAGTTTTAGTACCAGAGGGGTGTTGCGCGGACTGCATTATCAACTAGCACCCTATGCTCAGGCAAAATTAGTGCGCGTGATCAGTGGTGAGGTGCTGGATGTGGCCGTGGATATTCGTCAGGGATCACCTACATACGGACAGCATTACGGCGTGGTACTTTCAGCAGAAAATAAAAAACAGTTATATATCCCTCGTGGATTCGCACATGGATTTGTGGTGTTGAGTGAAACGGCCACCTTTTTTTATAAGTGCGACAATTACTATAGTAAAGATCATGATGCGGGTATCCGCTGGGATGACCCGGCACTTGGTATACAGTGGATGATGGATGCTGCACAAATTCAGGTAAGCGAAAAAGATGCAGCCTTGCCTGCTTTCGCGGATGCCAAAAATAATTTCACCTTTCAGCCATAAGTTTTATGCATATACTTGTTACCGGTTCTAAAGGCCAGCTTGGCAGCGAATTGCAGCGCATAGCACGCACGCGCAGCGGGTATACCTACACCTTTGTGGATGTGGATGAACTGGATATCACCAACGCAACGGCTGTGCGCCGGTATTTTGATCAGCGCAAGGTGGATATATGTATCAACTGTGCAGCATACACCGCGGTTGATAAAGCTGAAAGTGATCCCACATTATGTCACGCCATCAATGTGACCGGTGTGGAAAATCTTGCCAATGCCTGTGAAGTTCATCAGGCTGTATTTTTTCATATTTCTACCGATTTTGTGTTTGACGGCAATGGTACTGCACCCTATACCATCGAGCATCCTGTGCAACCGATATCGGTGTATGGGCAAACGAAAGCTGAAGGAGAATATCGCGCATTGTCGCTCTGTGCAAAAACCATTTTGGTCAGAACCAGCTGGGTATACAGCACCTTCGGGAACAACTTTGTGAAAACCATGATTCGTTTGGGAAAAGAGCGTGAAACACTCGGTGTGGTGAATGATCAGATCGGTTGTCCAACGTATGCGCGCGATCTGGCTGCTGTGCTATTCCGTTTCATGGATGCCCTGCCGAATGTGCCTTATGGTATTTATCATTTTTCCAACAGTGGAAGTACTTCATGGGCAGGCTTTGCCAAACGCATCATGGAATTATATGGTTTGAACTGTACCATCAACCCCATCACCACTGCCGAATATCCCACACCTGCGAAACGCCCGCATTATTCCGTGCTGGATTGTTCAGGCACTACTGCACTGCTTCAATTTGAAATCCCTTCCTGGGAATCCTCTCTGGAAGATTGTATACAACAACTTAAAATAAAGGAAATGTCAGAAAACATTGATGTAAAAAGTATCATTGCCATTGCTGAAGCTGCCGGTAAAGAGATCATGCATATTTATGCTACCGATGATTTTGCCGTAACAGACAAAAGCGATAACTCCCCATTGACCAAAGCAGATAAAGCATCCAATGCGGTGATCGTTGCCGCCTTGCGCGAGCAGTTTCCCCATATTCCCATCATCAGCGAGGAAAATAAATTATTAGGCTACGATGAGCGCAAAGACTGGTCTTTACTCTGGCTGGTGGATCCGCTTGATGGTACAAAGGAATTCATCAAAAAGAACGGTGAGTTCACGGTAAATATCGCGCTGATCAGAGACGGAAAACCGGTGATGGGCGTGGTGGGCATTCCGGCACGCAATCACATGTATTATGCGGTGGAAGGACAAGGTGCTTTCAAGATCGACGAAAACGGCAATACCACGAAATTGCAGATCGCAGAACCACGCACCGACACGATCGCGCTGATCGGCAGTCGTTCGCATCCTTCACCGGAATTCGATGCCTATCTGAAGGACATGGAGGCGAAATATGCCACGGTGGATTTCGTGCCTGCGGGTAGTTCACTCAAATTCTGCCTCGTGGCAGAGGGTAAGGCAGATGTGTATCCACGCCTGGGACCTACCATGGAGTGGGATACCGCAGCAGGGCATGCCGTGGTGCTCGAAGCCGGGGCCCGTGTGAAGGTGTATGGCAGCAGCAACGACCTCGCCTACAACAAGGAAAACCTCCTGAACCCATTTTTTATCGTAGAAAAGGCCTAAATGTGACATCAGTTTTGATGTCACAAATGGACTATAAATTGTAAAGCACGCCAGCACTTAGGTTCTGGCGTGCTTTTGCGTATTCAGGAGCCTGCAGGAGGGTGTCGGGTTGCCAGAGCAAGCCGCTTTTTCCTATTTTAGAGGCATAATTCAAGTATATGAAGATATCAGCCTGCCTGTTGCTCGCCAGTCTGTGTGCCACGGGCCTTTATGCTCAGGATTCTGCACCCGCACCGGCGGATACCCTGCCCATGGAGAATCCGATGGACAATCCAAGGGTGCAGGGACTCCAAAAGCGTAAGGTGCTCAGCGACAACTCAATAGTGGGCAATGTCTCCTTTACCAACATAGGCCCGACGATCATGAGTGGTCGTGTCACAGATATGGATATAAATCCCAAAGATCCTACGAAATTCTATGTGGCCTACGCGAGCGGTGGTTTGTGGTATACCGACAACAACGGACAGTCGTTCACCCCTATTTTTGATCAGGAGGATGTGATGACCATAGGCGATATCGCGGTGGATTGGAGCAATAATATCATTTGGGTTGGTACCGGTGAGGTGAATTCATCGCGCAGCAGTTATGCGGGTATAGGCGTTTACAAATCTGAAGACAATGGGAAGAACTGGACCTACTGTGGTTTACCGGAATCGCATCATATCGGTCGCATCGTGATCAATCCGAGAGATCCGCAAATGGTGTATGTGGCCGTACTCGGGCATTTATATTCTGCAAATGAAGAGCGCGGTGTTTACAAAAGCATTGATGGGGGTAAAACCTGGAAGCGCACATTATACATCGACGAAAATACCGGTGCGGTAGACCTGCTGATGGATCCGAACGTGCCCGATTTTCTGTATGCCACAACCTGGCATCGCCAACGTCGTGCGCACAATTTCGTGGAAGCCGGCAATGGTTCTGCGATTTATAAATCGGTAGATGCCGGTGAAACCTGGCAATTGCTCAGCACCGCTGCATCCGGATTCCCAACCGGGCCCGATGTGGGCAGGATAGGTATCACCGTAGCGCCCATGCACAACAATATTGTATATGCCGTGGTAGATAACCAGGCCAAACGCGAAATGGATCCGATGAAGCGCGACCGCGAATACGATGGCACGCCATTTCATATGGATAGTTTGAAGATCATGACCAGGGCGCAATTTGCTGCGCTCGACAGCATCATGCTCGTGAAGTTTTTACAGGAAAAGAAATTCCCCGAAAACTATACGGCCGCCATCATCAAACAGAAAGTGGCAGACAGTTCATTTGCACCTACAGTGTTGTATGATTATCTGGAAGAAGGTGGCTATGTATTCGATCGACCAATAAAAGGTTGTGAAGTGTATCGCAGCGACGACGGGGGCACCAGCTGGTATAAAACACATGAAGGGTATCTGGATGGCGCCTTTTTTACTTATGGATATTATTTCTCCACGATCAAAGTAAGTCCGAAGAACGACAATAAAATATTATTACTGGCCTTCAATGCATTGTTGAGTGAAGATGGCGGAAAAACATTTAAGAACATCGACGGCGACAATGTGCATCCCGATCATCATGCGGGTTGGTTCAATCCGGCTAACGACAAGCATATCATTGTGGGTAATGATGGTGGGGTGAATATCACCTACGACAATGGTGCACATTGGTTCCTTGCGAATAATCCTGCAGTCGGACAATTTTATTCAGTAACTGTAGATAATGCAGAGCCTTACCAGGTGTATGGCGGATTGCAGGATAACGGTGTATGGACAGGTCCTTCCAATTATACCGGCGGCAACTCCTGGCACGCGTATGGCAATTATCCATACAAGCCTTTATATGGTGGCGATGGTATGCAGGTGCAGGTGGATACACGCGACAACAATACCGTGTATACCGGATATCAGTTCGGATATTATGCGCGATTGAATAAACATACCGGAGCAGAAGAACTCGGCATTCGTCCGAAGCAGGAATTTGGTGAAGCCCCATTGCGCTTCAACTGGCAAACGCCCATCTTATTGAGCAGACATAATCAGGATATCTTATACTATGGGGCCAATCGTTTTTACAGGTCCATGGATAAAGGAGCGACCCTCAAAGCAATGAGCGGCGACCTTACCCAAGGGGGCAAGGAAGGTGATGTGCCATTTGGTACCATTACCACCATAGCCGAATCGCCATTGCGTTTTGGGTTATTGTATTGTGGTACTGACGACGGCAATGTATGGGTGAGCAAGGATGGTGGATATACCTGGAACAAGATCAACGTATTCATCAAGAAAGAGGTGCCACCGGTAAAAAGCAAAACGCCGCCTCCGGTGTTCAATGCCATTCCGGAAGGAATGTGGGTGACCAGGGTAGAGGCTTCGCATTTTCAGGAAGGCACTGTGTATGTCACATTAAACGGTTATCGCTGGGATAATTTCACGCCTTACGTATTCGTGAGCAACGATTATGGCAGCACCTGGGCGCAGATTGGCACCGACCTGCCAGCCGAACCGGTGAATGTGATCAGGGAAGACCCTGCGAATCGGAACATATTGTATGTGGGAACGGATAATGGGTTGTATGTGAGCCTCAATCAGGGCAAGAGTTTCATGACTTTCGGTACCGGGCTGCCGCGTGTAGCCGTGCACGATCTGGCGATACAGGAACGCGACCGCGACCTGGTGGTAGCCACCCATGGACGCAGTTTATATAAGGCCGACCTGGAGCAGGTGCAAAAGCTGCCCGAGATCATGTCGCGCGATATTTATGCCTTTAATCCGGACGATGTGCAGTACGACAAATCAGCCGGTAAGAAATACAGTCCTTTCGCCCCTGCGGTGGAGGTGTCGACCGGATTTGCCTATTACCTGAAAACGGCGGGTCAAACCACCATCAGCATTGCCACCCCTGACGGCACCGTGATCAGGGAGTTTACGGATGCGGGCGAGGCCGGATTGAACTTTGTGTCGTACGACCTCAGTTTCGATGCAGCCCAGGCCTCGAAGTATGCTGATTACCTGAATGCCTTGCCTGTTAAGGGTTTCAGAGAGGTGGTGGACTTCAAGCCTGCCGATAATGGCAAGTATTATCTGCGTCCGGGTAAGTTCATTGTGCGCTTTACGGCCGAGAACATGGTATCGGTGCAGGAGAGCTTTGAGCTGGTGGCACCGGAAGAATGATGCCCCCACAGGCGCGTGGATAATGTTTTTTTGGCAATTTCGGCAAAAAGTCAGATATTTGCACTCTCATTTTAAAAGACATGGCAAGAGTTTGTGATTTAACCGGTAAAAAGACGATCAGCGGGAACAATGTTTCCCACTCAAATCGTAAGACTCGCCGCAAGTTTTACCCGAATCTGCAGGAGAAACGTTTCTTTATTCCTGAAGAAAATCGCTGGGTAACCCTGAAGGTGTCCACTACAGCTATTCGCACCATCAGCAAGAAAGGCATAGGCGCATATTTGAAAGAATTGCGCGAACAAGGCAAAACTATTAACATCTAAATCGTACTATCATGGCGAAGAAGAGCAAAGGCAACAGGATCCAGGTTATACTGGAATGTACCGAGCAAAAAAATACGGATGTTGCCGGCATGAGCAGGTATATCACGACCAAAAGCCGTCGTAACACACCGGATAGAATTGAATTGAAAAAATTCAATCCGTATCTGAAGAAAGTAACCGTTCACAAAGAAATTAAATAAACCCGGAGGTAAGTCATGGGAAAAGTATCTAAAAACGCCCGTGTATCGGGTGGTGCAAAAGCAAAAGCTGCCGGTGGAGGTAAAGAAATGGTGAAGGTGATCGTAACAGAAAAATCACCTAAAACCGGTGCCTACATCTTCAAAGAACGCATCGTGCACAAAGACAAAGTGCAGGATGTATTAAAAGGCAACGCCTAAGCACATTCAAATGCATTGAAAAAGCTTCTATTTCAATAGAGGCTTTTTTTGTTTTTAGTCAAGGGATATACACTTCCGAACCATTGAAATATAATTGCCGTTATTGTTCAGCTAAGCGAGATCATGGGACTATTCGATTTTTTTAAGAAGGAACAAAAGGAAGACCTGAATAAAGGCCTGGAAAAAACCAAGCAGAGTCTCTTTTCCAAGATCACAAAAGCGATCGCAGGAAAGAGCAGGGTGGATGACGATTTTCTGGATGAACTGGAGCAGATCCTTATTTCCAGTGATGTTGGGGTAGACACCACGGTAAAGATCATCGACCGCCTGAACAAACGCGTGGCGCGCGATAAATACATGTCGGCTGATGAACTCCATACAATACTGAAAGATGAGATCGTGCAGATGTTATCTGAAAATAATACGCCCGATCAGGAAGGATTTGTATTGCCATCAGACAAGCGCCCGTACATCATGCTCATCGTTGGCGTAAACGGCGTGGGTAAAACCACTACCATCGGCAAGCTCGCCTGGCAATTTAAAGAGCAGGGAAAAAAAGTGTTATTAGGTGCGGCAGATACCTTTCGCGCAGCTGCGGTGGATCAGTTGACCATCTGGTCGGAACGCGCGGGTGTGCCCATCATTAAACAACATATGGGTGCTGATCCGGCTGCTGTGGCATTTGATACGGTGAATGCCGCAAAAAGTCAGGATGTAGATATCGTACTCATCGATACTGCCGGTCGCTTGCATAATAAAGTGAACCTCATGAACGAGCTCACCAAGATCAAAAGGGTGATCCAGAAAGTATATCCGGATGCGCCACATGATGTGATGCTTGTACTCGACGCCAGCACCGGACAAAATGCATTGGAGCAAGCCAAGCAATTTACCGCCGCAACCGATGTAAGTTGCATCGCCCTCACCAAACTGGATGGCACCGCAAAAGGTGGTGTGGTATTGGGTATTGCCGATCAGTTTAAAATTCCGGTACGTTATATTGGTGTCGGGGAAAAAATGCATCAACTACAGGTATTCAATAAGGCCATGTTCGTAGATGCGCTCTTTGATCAGAATTAATGCAAGGGAACAACGCGAAGTGAAAACAAGAACATTAAAAAAAGATAAGGTAAACATCATCACACTGGGATGTAGTAAAAATACAGTGGACAGTGAGGTGTTGCTCGCGCAGTTGCAGGCAAATGCGGTGCAGGCTTTTCATCAGCGTGAAAAAGATGATTGTAATGTGATCATTATCAATACCTGTGGTTTTATCGACAATGCCAAGCAGGAATCGATAGACACCATATTGAATTATGCCCAGGCGAAGACAGAAGGAGAGATCGATAAATTATATGTGACCGGTTGCCTGAGTCATCGCTATAAGGATGAACTCCAATTGGAAATTCCGGAAGTGGATGCCTGGTTTGGTACCATGGAACTACCGCAGATATTAAAACGCTTTAATGCCGACTACAAGCACGAACTCGTTGGTGAGCGCATGTTGAGCACGCCTGCGCATTATGCATATATGAAGATTTCGGAAGGCTGTAACAGAACCTGTGCTTTTTGTGCCATTCCGCTGATGCGCGGACAACATGTTTCGCGCAGAATGGAAGACCTGGTGCAGGAAGCCAGATATCTGGCCGGCATCGGCGTAAAGGAGATCATGCTCATTGCACAGGAGTTGACATATTACGGACTCGATATTTACAAACGCCGCGCATTGCCGGAATTATTGCAGGCTTTGGATGCGGTGGAAGGTATCGAATGGATACGTCTGCATTATGCGTATCCATCAAAGTTTCCGACAGAAATATTGGATGTGATGCGCGAAGGCACGCATATCTGCAAATATCTGGATATGCCTTTGCAGCACGCGGCTGATCACATGCTGGATGCAATGAACAGACAGATCACTCGTGCAGAAACAGAGGCGTTGATCCATACCATTCGCGAAAAAGTGCCGGGCATTGCCATACGCACAACCATGCTGGTGGGCTTTCCGGGAGAAACAGATGCAGACATCGATGAGCTGTGCGATTTTATTCGCCGCATGCGTTTTGATCGATTGGGCGTATTCACGTATTCGCATGAGGAAGGTACTTCGGGTTATGCCCTGGTGGATGATGTACCTGCCGAAGAAAAAGCAGCGCGCGCTGCACGTGTGATGGAAGTGCAGGAGGAAATATCGATGGAGATCAATCAGTTGCGGGTTGGAAAAACATATAAGGTATTGATCGATCGACTGGAAGGTGGTTACTTTATCGGCAGAACGATGTACGATTCGCCGGAGGTAGATAATGAAGTGCTCATCGATGCAGCGAAACATTATGTGCGCGTTGGCGATTTTGTGGATGCGCATATCCTGCGTGCTGAAGCTTTTGATCTTTTTGCCGAACCCGTTTGAACAACCTGACGTTTCCACACCATGCAGCCGATTCCTGTTTCCTTTTCCGATACACACCGATTTACGCCCATCGTGCTGGATTACCTGCAAGGTGCTACCTCCCTTAAACCATTTTATACCTATGATCCGCGCGATCCGGATTGGGCACAGGTGATGCGTGATAAAGATGCAGAGCAGATCGACCGCGAAGTATTAGTGCAGGTTTTGCGCAGACAGTATGCCCATGTGCCACATGCCGACGCTGTGCATCAGCATATTGAAGCGCTGGCCTTGCCGAATACTTATTGTATTGTTACTGCGCATCAGCTGAATATATTTACAGGTCCATTGTATGTGATCTATAAAACGATCAGCACAATAAAATTATGTATGCGTTTGCGCGCACAATTTCCGCACGCACAATTTGTTCCGATATTTTGGCTGGGTTCTGAGGATCATGATTTTGAGGAGATCAATCACACACAGGTATTCGGAAAAACCATCAACTGGAATGATAAGCAGGGAGGTGCATGTGGCAGGTACACACTTGATACGTTTGCGCCCGCGCTGGAGGCCGTATTGTCGCTATTAGGTGAAGGGGTATACGCGGAGCAACTCAAAGCCTGTTTCATAGAGGCATACCGCCCTTCTCACAACCTTGCTCATGCAAGTCGGTTACTATTACATTCGCTGTTTCAATCATATGGGGTGGTATGTGTAGACGGCGATGATGCAGATTTAAAGCGATCGTGTATCGATATGTTGCGGGATGAATTGCAACATCAAAGCAGTGCGCGCATCATGGAAAATACTTTGCAACAATTTCCATTTCCGCCACAGGCTTTTGCGCGTGAAATCAATGTATTTTATCTGGATGCACATCTGCGTGAACGGATCGTGCATGATGCAGCGGCAAATATGTATCGCGTGTTGAACAGCGATTTGGCTTTTACGCCGGAAGCATTGATGGAAACCCTGCAGGCACATCCTGAACGATTTAGTCCGAATGTGATCCTGCGACCACTCATGCAACAAAAAGTATTGCCGTCGCTGGCTTATATCGGTGGCGGTGGTGAGTTGGCGTATTGGTTGCAGTTGAAAGCTATTTTTGCGCATCACCACATTGCTTTTCCGGTGTTGTTGTTGCGCGATTCTTTTTTGCTGGTGGATGGACATACCACAAAAAAAATGCAGAAGCTTGGCGTGGAACTTACCGAATTGTTTGCCCCTGAGCATCAGGTGATCGAGCAATATGTGCGCAGGCATGCCGATACGGTTGTTGACCTGAGTGCAGAGGTGAAACGGGTGGAGGAGATGTTTGCCCCGCTGGTGGCCCAGGCGACTTCCATAGATCCGGGATTGGAATCGACAGTGATGGCGGAGCGACAAAACATGTTAAATGCGCTTCACAAACTGGAGGCAAAACTGCTAAAAGCGCAGAAGGGTAAACAGGAAACGCAGGTAAAACAGCTGGGTGCGGTGCTACAGAAACTGTTCCCCGGTGGAGGCCTACAGGAGCGGTCGGAGAGCTTCATCGGCTTCTGGTTGCGTTTTGGACCGGGTTTCCTCGATATTTTACTCCGGTCCGCAGAACAACCGGTGCAACATTTTGCCGTGCTGGTGGAGCCGGCACCCGGTGAAGTGTGATGTCACATTTGCAGGGTTTTTTCAACACTTTTTTAAAGGATCTTTCGCACCTTTGGTAACTCATGCAGGAGCAAAAGATCACGGATATACTGCCGGCGCGCTATGCGGCATTCGATCAGCTGCCGATGCCTGTTGCGGTTGCAGACAGGTCGTGGCGGGTGCTGTATCACAATGCGGCCTTTCGACAGTTGCTGGGCAATCGCGAACGCGTGTTTGAGGTGATCGGGGTTACGGATGTTTTTGAAGACATTGCGCATCATCTGCATCAGGCGCAGGAAAATACCGAAGCTTTTTTCATTCCACAGGTGGCGGCGCGTTTTGTGCAGCGATATTTCGAATTGCACATCAACCCTTTGCCGACGGAGCAGGCATTATTCGACGGCTACCTGATCAGTTGCGTGGATAGAAATCCGGTGGTGAGCAGTAATGAACAGGAATTGATCGAGCACCATCGCCAGTTTCTGACGTATACCAATACCGCTGTAGTGATCCATCGCAAAGGGCATATTGTATTTGCCAATTTGCAGGCCAACAGGCTGGTGGGGTATAGCAATGAAGATCCTATTGTGGGCAAAGCGATATGGGATTTTGTGCCCGAAGCTTTTCGTGCCATTGTGCAGGAACGCATTCAGGCGATGTCGCAATTGCACCAGCCCACTGCGGCGATGGAACAACAATTTTTACATCGCAACGGCAGTGTGATCGATGTGGAAGTATTTGCGTTTCCGGTCACCTTTGAAGGGCAACCCGGTTTTAAAACCTTCATTACGGATGTGACCGAGCGCAAGCAGGCGCAGCGACAATTGGCGGAAAGCAGGCAGCATTATTTTACACTGGTAGAAAATATCACCGACATCATTTTTCAAACCGATGATGCGGGGAATTTTACGTTTGTGAATGGCGCATGGAATCAGATCACCGGATTTTCGGTGGAAGAGACGCTTGGGAAATCGTGTTTTTATTATTTGCAACATCCGCAAAACACAGCCTTATTCCAACACAAGATCATTAAGGTGTTATCCTATGGTGCCAGGGAATTTCAGTACGATCTGCTATTACAAATAAAGGATCAGGCACCGCGTTATGTGGAGGCGAATATCAAGCCTATATATCATGCGGATGGACATATCAGCGGGATCAACGGGATACTGCGCGATATTCATACGCGTAAGGTAGCGGATATGGAAGTGCGCAAGATCCAGAAAACGCTGAAATCGCATCAACAAATATTGACCTCGCTCACGCAGGAAGAATCGCTGATACGTGGTGATTTTTCGTCGGCGTTGGCGCATATCGCTAAAGTGACCGCACATACCCTGGGCATTGATAAAGTGAATATCTGGCGATTTACTGACGACCATCAGATGTTGCATGGACTGACCAATTACCACACCGAGTCGGATCAGTATCTGGCGGTGCAGTCGTTTCACTTACATCAGTTTCCCAGGTATTTCAATGTACTGATCAATGAGCGCATGATCATTTCTGACCATGCCGTGGATGATACCCGACTGGAAGAATTTTGGGAAATATACATCCAACCGGAGCGCGTGATATCGATGATGGACACCGCCGTTATGAACGGAGAGAAAGTGTGGGGGGTGATCTGTCTGGAATCGCAAACCTATCATCGATGGACATTGGAGGATCAATCCTTTGCGCGGTCTATTGCTGATTTTATCATGTTGGCGTATAAGAGTCACATGTTGCAGGCTACGCAGCAGGCATTGATCGATAAGGAAGCGCAGTATCGTAGCCTGGTGGAACAGGCCAGAGATGCGATCGTGATATTGGATCAGGAGAATAAATTTGTGGAAGTGAACGCGGCTACCTGTGCACTTACGGGATATACGCGTGCAGAATTATTGCACATGCAATTGATAGACCTGGTTCCGCAACGGTATCGCAAACATTATCTCACTCCAGTTTTTGTCGGAACGGGCATTCGCTATTATTTCGGGGAAAGAAATTTTTTGCGCAAGGATGGCACAGAAGGTATCGCGGAGATCAGCGCGCACTTACTGGCCAATGGCAGTCTGCAGGGCATTGTGCGGGATATTACCGAACGCAAACAACAGGAGCAGGCCTTGCGCGAAAGTGAAACGCGATTGGAACTCGCACTCAAAGGGGCCGATCTGGGCACGTGGGATTTTTATATCAAGGAAAATCGCATGGTGCATAACAAGCGTTGGGCAGAAATGCTGGGTTATCATTTTGAAAATACGGTGGTCACCGAGGAATATTGGGAGCGCTTTATTCATCCGGAAGACAAGGCCAATACGTACAAGATATTTGAGGAGCATATCAATGGCAAGCGTCCTGTGTATGAAGCAGAGATTCGTATGCTTACCAGCGATGGACAGTGGAAGTGGATATTGGATAAAGGGAAGGTGGTAGAGTGGGATAAGGCGGGCAATCCGGTGCGTGCATCCGGTATTCATCAGGATATTACCAATGTGAAGTCGTATCAGCAACAGTTGTTGCGACAAAAAATGTTTTTGCAGGAATTGATCGATACTATTCCGAACCTGATCTATGTGCGCAATCGCGATGGACAGTTTGTGATGGTGAATAGTTCATGTACGGCCTGCCTCGGTTTTGATCTATTGCATGCACGTGCAGAGCCACAGGAATTTTCGCCTTCAGATCAGGCGTATCGCACGTATCATGCCATTACGCAAACGGATACGGAGATATTGATGAGCGGACAGGCGCGTATGCTGGATGCGGAAGAGATGTGGCATGCGGGCATGGGTAAACACATATATCTGCAAACCATCAAGGTGCCGATTCCGGATATGTATGGTCAGCTTACGGAAGTGCTTTCTGTGTCGGTGGATGTTACGGAATTGAAATGGAAAGAGGGGGAGGTGAAGGCTTTGAATGATCAGTTGGAAAGAAAAGTGCTAGAGCGGACATTAGCGTTGGAACAGGCGAATAAAGAGTTGGAAACCTTCAACTATTCCGTGTCGCACGACCTGCGTACGCCTTTGCGGTCGATAGATGTGTTTGCGTATTTACTGGATAAGCATCATAGCGACGGGCTTGATCATGATGCGCAGGAGCATATTCGTCAGATCAGAAAAAGTGTGGTGAAGATGACGAGGCTGATCGATAATTTGCTGATCTTATCGAAAATGGGGCGCAATGATCGGAAGAATGCGCCGATAGATATGCTGGCTTTGTGTGAGGAGTTGATCGAGGAATTCAGAAAGCAGCAGGACCTGGGTAAGTATACGTTTGTGATCAAACATATGCAGGAAGTATGGGGTGATCGGGATATGATACGTCAGGCGCTGGCGAATATTTTGAGCAATGCGATCAAATACAGTGCGGGTAAACGGAAGCCGGTGGTGGAGTTGTTCAGCAAGGATGATCAGCATATGCGGGTGATCGCTATTCGCGATAATGGGGTGGGATTTAGTGTGGCTTTGCAGGATAAGTTGTTTAAGGCGTTTAAGCGATTGCATAGTGATGAACAGTTTGAAGGTTCAGGAATAGGGCTGGCTATTGTGGATAGGATCATACGCCGCCATGGTGGAAATGTTTGGGCCGAGAGTGTGGAGGGGAGAGGGAGTACTTTCTTTTTCAGTCTGCCTATCCCTGAAAGCAGATCGTAGATCTTTTCAGAATTGAATGAAATCCTTTACCTTTGCACTCCACATACCGGAGTGGTGGAATTGGTAGACACGCACGTTTCAGGGGCGTGTGCCGAAAGGTGTGCGGGTTCGAGTCCCGCCTCCGGTACTGACAAGAGGACGAGTTGATCGGCCTCTTTTTTTTTATTGCAATAAACTATGCGTTCCGATAACAGCCGGAACTCCTCGGTTTCTGCATGTATCATTAGCCCATTTTACCGCAAAGAGCGCAAAGGTAAGCGCAAAGGAACGCAGAGGGAATGCCATATACTTTGCGTAGCTCTGCGGTAAACTATGCGTAATTCTGCGGTTTCTGCATTTTTATTAGCCCATTTTACCGCAAAGAGCGCAGAGTTAAGCGCAGAGTAACGCAAAGGAAATGCATTAAACTTTGCGTAACTCTGCGGTTTCTGCATTTCGTTTGGCCCATTTAACCGCAAAGAGCGCAAAGTTAAGCGCAAAGGAACGCAGAGGGAATACAGTAAACTCTGCGTTTAACTTTGCGTAACTCTGCGGTTTCTGCATTTTTATTAGCCCACTTTACCGCTTATGCGCCTAAATTCAAAGAAATATTCTACTTAATAGATTATGTCGTTTCTAGAAGATGCTTGAAACAAATTGCAACTCATCCTAAAATAATTTGAGTGCATTTCTTGTAAAATGATAAAAAATAGCAATATTGAAAATTAATAGTATTAATTTCGTAATACTCAAGTAGTGTTTTGTAAAATATGCTGAAATGGTGGAGAATGAATTGAGTAGAAAAATTATTGGTTGCGCGTTGAAAGTGCATTCCATACTTGGTCCCGGATTATTGGAAAGTGCCTATGAAGAGTGTTTGTTTTTCGAATTGCAGCGATCTGGGCTTTCAGTTCAAAAGCAAAAAGCGCTTCCGTTAATTTATGAAGACGTAAAACTTGAGATTGGCTACAGAGTTGATTTACTTGTAGAAAACAAAGTCGTTATTGAGGTTAAATCTCTTGACAATATAAATGAAATTCATATAGCACAAGTGATCACCTACTTAAAACTCTCTGATTGCAAATTAGGTCTGCTGATGAATTTCAATGTGATGAGTTTGCGAGACGGAATCAAAAGAGTCGCGAATAATCTTTAATAGCCTTCATTCAATTTATCATTACACATATTGGTTTAATTGCAAAATTTCTTTGCAACTATGTGTCTTCGACTTTTCGAGAAAAACTTCTAGAAGCTGTACGACATACTCACCGACGGCAGTATCGGCAGCTGGTTTACGCGTTCGTAGCGGATGCGGTCGAAGTAGAAGATGTTTTCGCGGTTGTACAGGTTGGTTACACCGAAGTTGAGTTCTACTTTGTCCTTGTTCGGGAAAATGATGGTGCGGCGTGCAGCGATATCCAGTCGATGATAATAGGGTAGTCGGCCACCATTCAGTTCATCGGCATAAATAATACCCAGATCGCCGTTGGTGCTGGTATAATCGGTGCTGATGCCATTCAGGAAATCGATCGATTCATAAAAACCGGCAGTTTGTGTAAATGGAAATCCTGACCCCAAATTCCAACGGGCGCTGAATTCCCATTTTTTCTTCAGCGTGTAGGTAGTCACAAAATTCAAATTGTGTCGGCGATCGTAGTGTGGCGGATAAACCTGTGTGCCATCATTGCGCTCAATAAAGCCCAATGAATACGCCATCCAGATATACAGCGATTTACGATCATATTTCAAACTGAAGTCGATACCATAGGCCTGTCCCGACTCCACAGCAAAATCCGGATCACGCGGTGTGGTTTTGAAGCGGTTGATCTCTATCAGCTGGTTGAAATACTTGATATAAGGTTCCACATTCACCTCGATATAATCCGTAGGATCGAATTCGATACCGGCAACGGCATGGGTCGATCTTTGTAAATGACTTTTCACTTCCTCGCCATCGGCACTATACAGATCATCATCCGGTCCGCTGAGGAAACCGGTGAATAAATTCACCACGTCTCGGTCGCTTTTGCTGCTGATGAGGTTCTGGCTGTATAATCCACCGGCAAATTTCAATCGCAGGCGCTCGGTGATATTGTATTTCATCCCGATACGTGGCTCGGGACTGATCTCGCTGAGTGATGCATAAAACTGAATACGGATACTCGGTTCTATCACGAATTTTTTGTTGAATGTTCTTCTGAACTTCATATAGGAACCCAGTTCCGTGGTAAACTGCTGCTGACCCGTGCGAATACCCAGTCGATT
>JAYRVB010000115.1:0-4448 GCA_041918775.1 Chitinophagales bacterium | reverse complement strand
ATCTGGAAGTAACCAGTACCCGCGATCGCGAGATCGATATTGATGTATTCAACACTTTGGGACAGAGTTTATTGTCGACAGCACTCCCCTTTGATCCCCCCATAGGTAATTATACCATCGATGTTTCTACACTGCCACACGGCATTTACTACATGCGCATGAGTCAACGGCAGGAGGAGTATGTGCTTAAGTTTGTGAAACTTTAGTTTAGTATCAGGTATCGGGAAGCAGCAGTGCTTCGGTAGGGGCGATTTTGGGGTCGGTAGTGAGTAGTGGGTAGTGAGTAGTGAGATGAATGCAAGTATGCTGGGTTGATTGCCTATTTTGTTAAAGTAGATTTTAAGATGACGTGTTGTATTTATTGCAACTGCGTTGCGGAATTTAATACCTTCCCCACTCACCACTCACTACTCACCATTCACGAATCACGATTCACGGCTCACGATTCACGTCCCGTTTTGCTTCCTCGATCAACATTCCGTCTAACTTCACGTAGCGCATAAAGACAGAAGACGCATTCAGGCGGGAGATGATGAAGCCGACTTTGCCGTCGAGGATGCCGAGTTGGAGGAAATAGTGTTTGAAGAATCTGAATGCGGGTTTGATCACATAATGGAAGAAGCCCGGGCGCACACCTTTGCGATAGGCGTCTTGTGCACTCCAGGTGGTGTATCTATCCCACTTTACCATATAGTGCATCATGTCTTTATACGTATTATGTACGAGCTTGTGTCGAAGCTTGCCAATGTTACCTGATGTGGTCACCTCTGCGTGTACGCTTTTTTCTTCATATCGGCAGGTATCTCTTTTAAAAAACCGGATCACCTTATCGCCCTGCCATCCACTAAATCTTACTTCCTGCCCCATAAAAAAATTCTTTCGATGGATCCAATAAGCGTCGCATGGGATCCGCTCCTGCTGCAATAGACTTTGTATCTCCTGTTTTAATTCGGGAGTCACTCGTTCGTCGGCATCTACCAACAAGATCCATTCGTGTGTGGCCTGCGGGATCGCGCGATTTTTTTGACTTGCAGAATTGATGTATTCGCTTTGGATCACTTTTGTTGCGAGGGCACGCGCTTTTTCTACGGTGTTGTCGGTGCTAAAGGAGTCCACTACCAATATCTCATCGCACCACGAAACAGATTGCAACACCGCATCAATATTATGCGCCTCGTTGAAGGTGGGTATGATAGCAGTGATCTTATGCATGAGCTACTTGTTGCGTATCGTCAATATATTTTCTGATCAACAACAAAAATAAGAGATAATATGCGGTTCCCAATTGAATTTCCAAAGTATGCTCGGCCATGAAGGCAAAAAGCATCATGCTGAGGAATACGGTGAACAACATGTGTTTATAGCGTTTTCGACTAAACCACGGATATAACGCAGAGATCAGGAACACACATACACCAATAATACCTGTAGCCGCCCACATATAAATAAATTGATTATGCGGCATTTTGGATTTGACGGTGTCTTCCTGCGCGTTGCGTGTATACAGGTCGTTCATTTCATTCCGGATGTCACCGGCGCCCACACCGATCAGCGGTTGCGTACGCGCTACCTGAATACCATATTGCATACTGAGCAATCGCTGCGCGTCGCTGTGTTCTGCATTGAGTTGACCATCTCGTATCAAGGTCCATTCGTATTGAAAATAGCCCATGCGCGCTTTGAGCGAAGGAATGGCATATACGCTTACAGTAGCGATGACAAGGATGCCAAACAAACCGAGCACAGTTTGCAGGTATTTTTTGTAAGCAAATGCACGATGAAGTAGTACGATAAATATAGCGAGGTAAAGCGTAATGATGCCACTGCGCACGGCGAACACATGAATACAGATGGTCATAGCGATGCAAGCAGTACCATATACCCAATAGGGTATTCGCATAAAGTCCTTGTAACGCTGTGTAAATAAATATCCGGCCACGATGATGGCAAATGCCAGCTCCAGGCTAAAACGAATATGATCGCGTAAAGGAGCCGGAATGGGGTGTCCGAACGTCAGCTGCTGCGTCAATTCAGCATAGTGGAACAGATAGTTGGCCAGCATGACCAAGGCTGTTCCCGTAATCACCAGCACATAAATGGCCAGCCAACGATGAAAATCGCTGCGTGTGAGTTGTTTTACGGCCGTAAATCCGAGCGGAAGGGCCAGGAACGGCAATTTCATGCGACAGCGGTCAACCCAGTAACCGGTATCATCCGACCAAAACCCGGAAAGGAGGTACACGCCGAAAACAGCCAGGCACCATAGTGCAACAGGATCGCGAAACCAGGTTTTCAGGAGGGTTTTTGCCCGGATATTGATCAGGGCATTACACATGAGCATGATCGTGGCTACACTGAGCACCACTTTGGAGGTGACCAGGCCCACAATAAGCCCTAAGATCGCCAGATTGGCGAAAAATTGATTGGGAAAAACCCTCAATAATGACCGCATGCTGTTAAAAAATGGGTAGCTGTGGTGCCGATCCTGCGGGTGGGTTTGGGTGAATAATGAACCAAATGTAAATATTTTCCCTTTAAGTTGGGGTTGTTTGGGTGTCTGTATTGCCGCGATGCCCTAAATGACCTAATTTTATGCCTGTGGAAAAGGTAAACCTCAGTAAGGCCGAGAAGGACAGGATCTTCAACAAAGAGTTTCTGCCACATATGGACGCATTGTACAATTTTGCGTTCCATCTCACTACGGATGAGGATGACGCCAATGACCTGGTACAGGAAACTTTTTTAAAGGGATATCGCTTTATTAATTCGTACCAACAGGGCACGAATGCGAAGGCCTGGTTGTTTAAGATCCTGAAGAACGGGTTCATCAACGACTACCGACGCAAAAGTAAACAGCCGAGCAGGGTAGATTATGATGATGTGGTAAGCTATCATGATACCGACGATGAAGGGCATGTAGAATACCTCGATCTTCGGCAGGAGTTGTTTCAGGGCATGTTGGGTGATGAGGTAACAAGGGCATTGAGCGAGTTGCCTGTTGATTTTAAAACCATTATTCTGCTCTGTGATATCGAAGAATTCAGCTACGAAGAGATCGCCAAGATCATCGATATTCCGATCGGAACGGTTCGTTCACGCCTCCATAGGGCGCGCAATATATTAAAAGAAAAATTACGCGAGTACGCCCGCCAGGAAGGTTATAAAGAAAAACGGTAAAGTATGGATCAACAGCTACCCAAACACGATTGCAGAAATTTCGTTAAAAAGGTGTTCCTCGTACTCGACGGAGAACTGCCTGAGGAAGAACGCAATGTATTCATTGCGGATATCCAGCGCTGCAAAGGCTGCCTCGAACATTATCATATAGAAAAAACATTCAAGGATTTTCTCGCCGTAAAGATCGAACGCAAAGAGTGCACCAACCAACTGCGCGATGAAATAAAAAATATGATCAGTCGCGAGGCTTGATCCATATCTTTCATCAACACCTTTTTTCTTCGTTTTTATTTTAACCGCTTAGCATACATTTAACGCTCGGTTAACTGCCAATTTTATATACTGTCCTAACTTTGTGCCATCCCGTTTGCGCGCACACTTAGGCGCATGTATACTCTAAAAACCCATAGCTTATTTTTCGCAACAGTCGTTCTGACGGCTGCTTCATACACTCAGGTGCCGGCCGGAGGTGGTTTGATTGTTAATGAGATCAATCAGGGCGCCTCGGGGATTAAGGAGTTTATGGAATTTCTGGTGTTGGGCGACCCCGCAGACCCTTGTGCGCCGGTAGATCTGACCGGTTGGGTATTCGATGATAACAACGGCAGCTTTGAAACTTGTGGCACAGGAGTGGGTATTGCCACCGGACATTATCGCTTTACTTCCTGTTATTCTGCAGTGCCACCGGGTTCATTGCTGGTGGTATATAATGCCGCCGATGTATATACGGGTATGCCCGCCAGCGACCCACTGGATGCTGACGCAGATGGGGTGTATATTATTCCATCCAACAATGCCTGCCTGGAGGCAAATTATACAGTACCGGTTTCATCACCGGCTACATGTACGTATGCAGGCGCATATATTGCACCAAACTTAACCTGGGCAGCCGGTATGTCAAATTCCGGAGATGTGGCACAACTGCGGAAACCGGATTATGCATTCTTTCACGGTTTTGCTTATGGCGATGTAAATACTGTTTTTCCGGCCTGGCCTACCGGAGCAGCTGCAGGAAATAGTTTTAATAAAGGAAGCGGAAATCTCGCCCTCGACTGCGGCAGTTGTTGGAGCAGTAGTGCCTATATCACCACCACGGCCGGCTCCGGCACTCCCGGCGCTGCGAATACGGTAAGCAATGGATTTTTTATTTACAATCTGAAGAATTGCACTTTAAATTATGCCGATCTCGCTGATCCGGATAATTGTGCACTTATTCTAGGTCTGGAGGACAACTCAGTGATCGCCTATGCAACACCGCAAGGAAATGTGAT
>JAYRVB010000114.1:0-2704 GCA_041918775.1 Chitinophagales bacterium | reverse complement strand
GTTCGGGATTGGTGCGAAGTATCTCTGCCTTGATCGTATTGAGGTAATTGGTGATCGGATCACCATATACGATGCGACCGCTATGTAGCATGTCCTCAATGCCAAAATTCGACTCGAGGAGAAAGGATTCCATGTCCTTTTGTTCCCGCTTGGAAACGCCGGTTACCTGTTCTTTGTCCTGCTCAAATTTTTGCGAGGACTTTACAGTAAAATCATCCGGCAGGGGACCAACACTTTTTAATGTTTGAAATTGATTGAGGTCGTATTGTTGTGCAAATAAAGTAGAGAAGCCAACACATACAATGGTCAGGAGATAGCGAAATGTGTGCATGTAATTATTGTTCGAGGCGATTCTTTAATCCGATCTTGATACCGGTGTGGAATAAAGGTAAGAATTGTACAGCTTGTGTCGTTTCGTTTTTAGGAAATTGATGAGAATCATAGTCGTAGCCATAGCTGTTCACCGTCGTTTCCTTAAAACGCATCTGTAAACCAAACCCCACAAAACCGTTTATTTCAAATATTGCTCTGGGCACCAGAATGTATCCGGCCTTCCAACTCACGTTCACGGCATGTGTGTTTTCAGAAATATTGAACACCTTACCGGGTTCTTCCTCATCCATAAAATCCAAACTATCGTAATTCAAATAGCGATATCCAAGTTCTAACTGATTGTAATCGGTCTTAAGCGGATTTACTCCTCTGGGCACCAAAGAGATCAATGACACTCTAGCCACAGGACCACTGTAGTAAAAATTGCCCTGCCGAAAAATATCCCTGTATAATTCCGCAGTGAATGTGCCTTCGATATCGGTCTGATAGCCAACAGTGAGATCAGCAGCCCAGGCTTCCGAGAATCGATATTGAAACCCCATATCAAACTCACCCAGAAAAATATTGAAGGGCAGCAGGTATACAAAGAGTTGCTTGAAAAGAAGGGTTTCGGTCATTGTAACAAATTTACCATTTTTGGCAGAATTCAGGCAGGTAACTGGCGATTTTGACCAAAAGTGGCAGTTTTTTTGTCAAGGCACGACTATTGAATCCCATTTTCACCCGACTTTGCGTTATTTCAGTAGGTTTGGGTGAACAGGCTTAAAAACAAGTAGTTATGCGAGATTTTGGTTTCGATGAACAGGCGCTATCGTCTATGGTGGAGGAAGAAGTGGAATTTATGCCCATTCTGTCGCTGGAAGATGAAGATGATCAGCCGAAAATTGACTATCCTGAAACAATAGTGATCATGCCCTTGCGCAATACGGTATTGTTTCCGGGCATCGTCCTGCCCATCACCGTGGGCCGTGAAAAAAGTATCAAGGCACTCCAGACAGCTTTCCGCAGCAATAAGTTGATCGGTGTGGTAGCGCAACGCGATGGGAATATCGAAGATCCGGAAACAGATCAATTATATACCACCGGCGTGATCGCACGCATCATTAAGCAATTGAAAATGCCCGATGGTTCTACTACGGTCATTATTCAGGGCAAACGCAGATTCAAGATCCAGGAATTTGTTACCCAGGATCCTATCCTGCAGGCACGCATTTCATTGTTGGAAGATATTCCGCATTCCAATCCGAAAGAATTTAATGCACAGGTAGGTGCGATCAAGGACCTCGCCAACAGCATCATTAAAATTTCACCGAATATTCCGCAGGAAGCCGGCGTGGTATTGCGCAATATCAATAATCCGGTGTTCCTCATCCATTTTGTGTCGGGCAATCTGCAGATCGATGTGGCAGATAAACAACGCATCCTGGAGATCGATGCCATGGATACACGCGCACAGATCGTGCTCGATCATTTGAATAATGAATTGCAAATGCTCGAGCTCAAGAACAAAATTCAAAACAAGGTGCGCACTGACCTCGACAGGCAGCAACGCGAATATTTTTTGAATCAGCAGTTACGCACCATACAGGAAGAATTAGGTGGATCTTCACAAGATGAAGAGATCCGCAGGTTCCGCGCAAGAGCTATAGAGAAAAAATGGCCGGAAAATGTGCACGATGTATTTGAAAAAGAAATAGAGAAATTACAGCGCCTGAATCCGAATGCGGCTGAATATGGTGTGATCACCAACTATATAGAGTTGTTGCTCGAATTACCATGGCGCGATTATACAGAAGATAATTTTGACCTGAAACATGCGCAACATGTATTGGATCAGGATCATTATGGTATGGATAAGATCAAAGACCGTTTGATCGAATATTTATCCGTGTTGAAACTCAAGGGCGACCTGAAATCACCGATACTGTGTCTGGTAGGTCCTCCCGGAGTTGGAAAAACTTCACTCGGACAATCCGTAGCCCGCGCACTTGGTAGAAAATATGTGCGAATGAGTTTGGGTGGACTGCATGATGAAAGCGAAATTCGTGGTCACCGTAAAACATATATTGGTGCGATGCCCGGGCGTGTGTTACAATCATTGAAACGCGTGAAATCCGGTAACCCGGTATTTATTTTAGATGAGATCGATAAAGTAGGTACAGATTTTCGTGGCGATCCATCGAGTGCCTTACTGGAAGTATTGGACCCGGAACAGAACAGCACTTTTTACGATAATTATCTGGAAGTGGAATACGACTTGTCGAAAGTATTTTTCATTGCTACCGCAAATAACATCAACAGTATCCAACCTGCACTCCGCGACAGGATGGAGATCTTTTATCTGAGTGGATATTCTAGTGAGGAGAAGGTG
>JAYRVB010000113.1:0-2344 GCA_041918775.1 Chitinophagales bacterium | reverse complement strand
GCGCACATTAGTTCAACCATTGTAAAAGAAGTGCTCAGGCACGGGGGAGATGTATCGGGGATGGTGCCGGAGGTGGTGATTCGGTAATTCGTTAATTTGTTAATTCGTTAATTTGTTAATTCGTTAATTAGCAAATTAGTAAGTTAGCAAATTAGCAAGTGGAGCGCAGGGATATCCCGCTAAAGCGGGATTTGCAAATTAGCAAGTGGAGCGAAGCGACATCCCTCTAAAGCGGGATTAGTAAATTAGCAATTTGGTAGGTTGGCTAAGGCTTAAGTGTGAGATAGGGAATAATCGGATCAGTGCATCATCATTCAGATAGCTATCAATACCCAACCTAGAACCCTCAACTCCCAACCCTCAACTCCCAACCCTCAACCCTCAACCCTCAACCCTCAACCATAATGCATCATCTGTATACCCGCCTGGATCACGTCTTTGATGTTGGCGTAGGTGGATAGGCATTTTTCTTCGGCTTCTTCGGGGTCCATCCATTTGGCGATCTCGATGTCTTCTTCGATCTGGGGTATGGGTAATGCGTCGTCGTTTGACATCATCAGGTACCAGTGTGTTACCTTCAACACTTTCGTGTTGTTTTCGAGGATATAGGTGTGATAGGTTTTTTTGAGTTTTTTGATGATGGACAATCGTTGTAAACCGGTTTCTTCGCGTACCTCGCGCAGCGCTGCGGTTTTTTTACTTTCGCCCGGATCAAGTTTGCCTTTTGGGAGATCCCACATGTGTCGGCGGAAGATCAGCAGGACCTGACTGCGGTGATTAAAAACCAATCCGCCGGCGGCAGATATCTTTTTATATCCGGCAAATAATGTGTTTCTGATCAGTTTGGCATCTTCACCATAAATGGTCAGGCTTTTTACACCTGCGTGGTTTTCGAGCAGATGAAATGCTTTTTCAATTTCCTTTCGTTGATCGAAATGCAAAGTTGGATTAGCCGCATCAATTTCTTTGGCAGATTGATCCGGTGTGCCGGTGAGGATATGCACCGGGTTTTCGTTGATGAAAATTTTATAGCTTTGAGCCATGCTCTTTCATGCTGATCATGCAGCGCTTTTTGCAGAAAAACTCCTGTCAATCGGCGCGATAAAATTACGTCCTTCAGAACCGTTTACCTGGGCCAGCGGATGGAAGTCGCCCATCTATTGCGACAATCGCCTCACCCTGTCATATCCGGAGATCAGAACCTGGATCAAAAATACACTTGCTGATGGTATCCGCCAACAGTTTGCAGATGTGGACATCATTGCCGGTGTGGCCACTGCAGGTATTCCGCATGGCGCTTTGGTGGCTGATGAGCTCCGGATACCAATGGTTTACGTGCGCAGTGAGGCAAAAAAGCATGGCCTGACCAATCAGATCGAAGGGAAACCGGTGGATGGTGCAAAAGTTGTTGTGATCGAGGATCTGGTGAGTACCGGTGGCAGTAGTCTTACTGCAGTTAGTGCACTGCGTGCTGCAGGTGCTGAAGTATTGGGCATGGCCGCTTTGTTCACCTATGCCTTTCCGGTGGCCGACACCGCATTTCAGGAGGCCAATTGTAAATTGTTTACACTTTCAGATTATCCGGCATTGATCCGGTTTGCCGAGCATTCGGGTTTGGTGCAGCAGGATACAGTTGCGCTATTGAATGCCTGGCGTGAAAATCCATCTCAATGGATGCAGTAAGTGGATATATGCTTACAGGGGCTCTGGCAGGATTTGCCGGTGGACTCATACAATTACTTTTGTGGTTAAACACACTCAGGCATACCCGTTTATTCGGTATTCCGCTGCATAAGGGTTTTGCACATACGATCAGCGAAGTGTTGCAGGATCTACCGGATCATCTGGATCTCAAACATGTAAAGAAAGTAGAAAAGGATATTTTGCAACTGTTCGATACGTTCATGGCGGAACGACTTGTGCAAAAAATGCCTGTGCTGAGTATGTTCATCGACGACAAACTTATCGCAGAGATCAGAGAGGTATTTCGACATGAGATGGAAGTGCATCTGCCCGGGCTGCTCAAACAAAATCTGACTGCTGAAAAAAATATCATTACCATCAGCAGTATGCTCACCAAAGCCTTATCCAAAGGATTGCAAAAATATACCTGGCATGCGATCGCCTATCTGTTTATCGGCGCGCTTGCAGGTGGAGCTGTTGGCTATGCAGTGAGTGTTATCCTTAGCTAAACTATTCTTTTATAAAGCTGCCATAATACAGCGTTTGCCCATCCATGCATTGCAGCATATAAATTCCGGATGGCAGATCTGCAACCTGCAAAGTATTTTGGTAGGTACCGGCGGCGCAAAGTTTTCCGCTGGCATCCAGAATTCGATAAGAT
>JAYRVB010000112.1:0-4747 GCA_041918775.1 Chitinophagales bacterium | reverse complement strand
GTAAACAGGATGCAAGTCTCCTCCACTAAAGTTGCGCATTAAGCGGGCATGATCCACTGAGTGTTTTATAGATGATTGAGCAGTCGCAGGCCGGGAATTATATACACAAAAAAAGGAGTGATCGATCTGATCACTCCTTTTTATCCTAAATGCCTTTAAGCATCATTTCACAAACAACAACTCGCGATATTTTGGCAACGGCCATGCAGCATCCGGCATGTAACGCTCCAGCATATCGGCATGTTCTCGAATGGTATCGAACAATGGTTTCACTTCATTGCAATACGCATACGCTTTTTCACGTGCATGGTCGATGCGGTTGGCGCGTTTGCGTTCTTCCACCATGCGCTCCAGGGATGAACGCAGGTGATTGATGTGCAGGGTGATCGTTTGGGTAAGATCCAATTGCTCTTTGTAATGCGCCTCAGGTAAACCTGCTGCTTTGAGTTTTAAAATATTGTCGAGCAACTCATTTTGGTAGGTGATCGCTGAAGGCAATACATAGTTATATACCAACTCACCGTAAATGCGCGCTTCGATCTGGATCTTCTTGGCATATTCTTCGAATTCGATCTCCTGACGTGCGTGTAATTCACGTTCTCTGAGGATATTATTGGCAACAAATACTTTTTTCGCTTTTTCGGTGCCATAAAATTCAATCGCTTCAGGCGTGGTTTTTACATTGCTCAGGCCGCGTTTTTCTGTAGCTTCTTTTGCCCATTCCTCGCTGTAGTTATCGCCTTCAAACAAAATATCTTTGCTTTCGGTGATGTATCTGCGCAATACTTTCAGGATGGCGCTGTCTTTATTTTCTCCACCTTTGATCAATGCATCCACTTCCGTGCGGAAAGCCATCAATTGCGTAGCCATAATGGTATTCAGGGTGGTCATTGCCTTCGAACAGTTCGCACTGGAACCTACTGCACGGAACTCGAATTTATTTCCGGTAAAGGCGAACGGACTGGTGCGGTTTCTGTCGGTATTGTCTAACAGGAGATCCGGAATTTTATTGTGAATATCGAGGCGCAGATCTGTTTTATCTGTTTCGTCGAAATTCTTTTCTGTTACCCTGTGTTCAATTTCATCCAATACCTCTCTCAGTGCAGTACCAATGAAGGCGGAGATAATGGCCGGAGGTGCTTCGTTTGCGCCAAGGCGATGATCGTTGCCCGCCGCAGCGATGGATACACGCAACAGATCGGCATAAGTATGCACCGCTTTGATGGTATTGATAAAGAAGGTTAAAAATTGCAGATTCGTACGAGGTGTTTTTCCGGGACTCAACAGATTTTTTCCTGTATCCGTACCCATGCTCCAGTTATTGTGTTTACCACTACCGTTTACACCGGCAAATGGTTTTTCATGGAATAATACACGGAGTTTATGACGACGCGCCACTTTCTCCATCACATCCATCAATAACAGGTTGTGATCCACCGCAATGGATGCTTCTTCAAAAAGAGGTGCACATTCGTACTGTCCGGGAGCTACCTCATTGTGCCTGGTGCGCAGCGGAATTCCAAGTTTATGCGATTCCGTTTCAAAGTCGACCATGAAATTGAATATGCGCTCAGGTATGGTACCGAAATAATGGTCTTCCAATTGCTGCCCTTTGGCAGGGTAGTGGCCTATTAGTGTGCGACCGCAAATACTCAGGTCCGGTCTGCTGAGGAACAATGCTTCATCCACCAAAAAATATTCTTGTTCCCAACCCAACGTGGCATTTACCTTAGTAACATTCTTATCAAAATACTGGCAAACCGGAACGGCTGCCTCCTGTAATAATTGCAATGATTTGAGCAGCGGGGCCTTATAGTCGAGTGCTTCACCGGTATAAGAAACGAAAATAGTCGGAATACAAAGTGTTTTTCCGCTGCCGGTTTCCATGATAAAGGCAGGAGAGGTTGGATCCCATGCGGTATATCCACGTGCTTCAAAAGTGCTGCGAATACCTCCTGAAGGAAAACTGGATGCATCCGGTTCCTGCTGAACAAGGGCACTGCCACTGAAAGTTTCTACACCAACTGCTGTAGCTACCGCGGTAAAGAAACTGTCGTGCTTTTCTGCTGTAGCTCCCGTAAGCGGCTGAAACCAATGGGTATAATGTGTGGCTCCCTTGCCCATAGCCCAGGCTTTCATACTGGCTGCTACCTGGTCGGCGATCTTGCGGTCTATCTTTTGACCGTGCTCTATGGAATTGCGCACACTTTGATACGCTTCCTCACTAAGGTGATTGCGCATCTCTGCGTCGCTAAATACGTTGGAACCGAAAAAATCGGAAATTTTTGTCGCCGGAAGTTCAACTTTTACCGGCTCTCGGTGCAATACATCGCTGATTGCGGAGGTTCTGTTGGTCGACATTTGGGTGGATTTTGCACGCAAAGATAAGCCAACCTTGAAAAAATGCGAATAATTTGTGTGAGTACCTGTGGAAAACAGTGTTTATGTCAGAAAAATAACATATATAATTAATTATAAATTTATTCTGTGCTTTTTCTATCTGTAGCCGGTGCGTGGAGGCTGATCACAGCCATCAAAACGATACCCAGCATAGGCACGGAGCGGTATCTGCTGAGGGTATCGGCATCGGTGACCATGAGTCCGAACACAAAGAGCAATTCGAGAAAAAGCAGGAGTATGGCGGCATGCAGGGTGGTCATTTTCAGGCGCCAGCCCTTTCTGATGAACAGAAATACGCAGCAGGCGATCACCCCCATTAACTCAAGCGATTGATACACACGGTAAACTGAGCTGCTATGCAGGAGGTTGGGCCGGAACAGGACATTATTGAGTACCTGTGGTACGGAAAACACCAGATCCTCCGGTGTACCGGAAAGTGTGCGAAAGGTATAGTCGGGGTCGGGACCCGACAGTAAAAAATAAGCCTGTTCGCTTTGTAAATGGGCAAAAAGGTCGGGCGTCAGGTGCCAAACGGATAAGGCCGTAGCCACAGCTGTAACCAGCAGCACATAAGCGCTCAGGCGCCAAAAAGGCCTGTTCCCAGCCCGTGGTAATGCAAAAAGTATACCGATTCCTACAAGTTGAACAAGCACCAGAATAGCCACATAATCGCGGATCATGAACAATCCGCACCAGATCAGCAGCATGTAAACCATTTGTCGCAAGCGCCGGGACTTTGTGTTTTCCGGCCACGTAAGGGCTTGTGCGATCAATAGACACAAGAGCGCCAGCACAGGGCCTTCTTTTAATAGTCCGCTGCTCCAGAACAAGGTGGAGGGAAAGAGAAACAAAATACCAAACCAGACCTGTGTCTGTTTGCCGGATGGCTGAAAGCGTTTGATGAGCACACCGAACAATTGCCATTGTGCCCACCATACCAGCGCAGCCAATAGCACAATATTACCCCACACACTGCCAAAGCTGAACACATTCAGTAGCGCCAATAAACGCACCATGTGATATTCGGGCACATGCCATTCAATCAATAAGGCATGTTGATAGGACACCAGGTGTTCAGGCACATGTTCGATCGACGTACTGGTGAGCAATTGCAGAAAATAAAGGGGATTGTCGAACAGACTTTGATACACCACCTGACCATCATGCACATACCGCAGGCTGTCGCCATGACCGATCACCTGCATCCAGATATAATAATTGAGGAAACCAAATAGTACCTTAAATACAAACGCCGATACCGACCAAAGTGGCTTAATACCCGAAACGCTTTTCGACTGGGTTCGTGAAATGAAAAAAGCGATAATACAGGCATAGCTAATTGCTATGATCCAATCTAACATCCCCTAAAGATACAATGCGTGTTCAATAAGCATTATTTTGGCTGAATTTCAGCATTCATGCCCCCCTCGCATTTATTCGTGCCCATTCGTGCATTCGTGGCATCCCCCCTTGCATTTATTCGTGCCCATTCGTGGCCTCGCTGATTTATTGCATATATATTGATGAATGCCGTCAGCTTCCCCGTAGAAATAAACTTATCGCCCTGGCAATACGGCTATGGTTGCACTGTGCCGGGTGTATTCTCCTATGAGGGAAACCACATACACCGCAGGAGGGAGTTCAGCCAAAGAATAGGTGCCGGCGGCATCCGTGATTTCGAATGTGGCCACCCTTTGGCCCGACATATTTATTACGTTGGCGGTAAATGGATATTCGTCAGGAAGATAAGTATGCAGTGCATTGTCAAACATCCAAATATCTTCCGGTTCATAATTGTCCGTTTCAGGTTGCAACAAATCCTCCGGATCTACACCAGTAGAAATTCTAGCTGCATAAAAATTTTGCTTGTCATTAAAGTAATCATTTTCGCGACCTGAAATTACGGCCATGCCTGATGGTTGAAATGCCAATGTGTTTGCATAATTATAGTGGTCGTTGAATTCGGCTATGGCAATGCCATCTTCACCAAAAGTGAGATCTCGCTGTCCTGTAGGACTGTATCGGAGTATCTGATAGTTGTGCGGATCAAACAGGGAAAAATTCCCGGCACCACCGCCAATGAGTATATAATCGTTAGGTTGCACGAGCAGGCAATACGCTTCATCATTACACTGAGAATGTTTAAAGGTGAGTTTTCCGTCATCATCAAAAGCGTTGTCCGGAAAACCTTCAGAGGTAAGCATAGATATCGCAATTTTCGTTTGACCATACTCGCAATTACCGGGGTTTTCGGGCTCTACATATCCGCATGCTACAATGTTGCCATTACTTAAAATACCCATATCATAAATAATGGCATCTTCTGTAAAATCTACGATAGTGCTGC
>JAYRVB010000111.1:0-9377 GCA_041918775.1 Chitinophagales bacterium | reverse complement strand
GCCTGTTTATGTCCTTCACTGTCCATGGCCAAACCGGGGATAAAGGCGTAAGCATGTTGTCCGGTTTTATCGATCACCTTAAAATACCATCCTTCAAAAAAACGTCGCTTCTTGAACCAGCCATGAAACATTTCATGATGGAAAATAGCACGGAGGTATGCGAGGAGGCGTTGCATTGGAACTTGAGGATACTAAGTTACTAAAATATTGTGGTTAGTTAGCAAGTGAGCAAGTTAGCAGGTTAGCAAATGTGAATGTGTGCAAGTATGCAAGTGTGCAAGTATGCAGGTGTACAAGTATGCAAGTGTGCAAGTATGCAAGTGTGCAAGTATGCAAGTGTGCAAGTATGCAAGTGTGCAAGTATGCAAGTGTGCAAGTGTGCAAGTGTGCAAGAATGCAAGTGTGCAAGTAGTCGGGTTAGCGGGTTAGTAAGTTTCCGGGTTAGTAGGTTAGTAAAGGGGATGTGACTCTTGTGGAGGAGTCTTTAATAGAAAAAGCGCATCCTGATACATTGATGTATTGGGATGCGCTGGATTTGTGGGTGGTGATTAATCACAGTTTTATAAACTGATCATTGATGGTTTGCATTTGGTTGCTGATAGTGATTTGATAGGTACCCGGAGCCCAGTTGTTTACGGGGATCGTGGTATTTGTATCAGCGGTGTATCCGGTAAACATGATAGCACCATTAAGGTGACGAATTGTGATGAAGCCAAGTGTTGCATCTGCACTGATGGTTAACATATCAGTTGCAGGGTTTGGATAAAGGGAGATCATCGGGTTTATCGGATCGTCGATACCTAAAATAGAAATGACTTCGATATCTGCAGCATAACGCGGGAATAATTGGTATCCATCAAGATATGGCGTGCCGGAATCAAATTGTCCTCCGATACCGGTTATATTCAATTCATATAAATCGGCGCCAACCGGTGCGGGCATATTTGCTAATTCATTATTGTTGTCGATACGAATGGTATAAGTATTAGTACCATCTGTTAGTTCAACATTAAAGGAAGAACCATCGCCGAGCCATTGTGCGATATCTACGTATGATAATCCATTGATACGGGTCATTTGAGATTCTGTTGACTCGCTCAATGCAGTTACTACGCTTGGTGTTTGCAATGCATTTCCACCATCTATATACCACAGCGTATCCGGTTCAATTTCGGAGAGGCCGTTGAATTGAGAAATTTCTCCCTGCACGGTGAGCTCATCGCCTTCCACTACGGTATATCCGAAAGTATTATCGAAGCTGAACACGCTGATACCGCCGGTAGCGTCGATGAGGGTAAATTGTAAACCACCATCCCAGGTATTGATCCCATGCACCACACCGGTTAATTCGGCAAGTGTGCCGATGCTGGTATTTACACCGCTGCCATCGGTACCCGTAACTGCACTGATGGTGTATTCTGTATATACCGGAGGTGGAGGCACGTCATTATCCAATATCGCCAGTGTATAGGTAGAAGGCAGGCCAATGGCGCAAGCACCCGACACGTAGCTGAGGTCTAAAATATAGGTTTCATCTGCTTCATCAATTGCATCTTCCAGGATGGTCATGATAAATGAATGATCAACGGCTCCGCCTGCAGTGAAACTGTGTTCAAATTCTGCAAATGTGATATCCGTGGCATCAGCAGTTGATGCTGCATTAACGCTCACCATTACCGTGCAATCCACAGCATCTGAAATATGTATATTCGGATTGATGGCACCATCGGCCTCGCCGGCAAATGCGGCTGCAGGGTCAAAAGTAACCAATGGTGTAGGTGCCCCTTCGATGGCGGTGACAGAAATATCGTCGAGGGCAAATTCATCGCGTGAACCGGAGCCACTCACATCATCGCCTGTCCAGCGCAGATACATTACAGATCCATCTGTAAATGTAAGGCCGGTAATGGATGCTGATTTGTTTGTCATGTATGGTGTAAAATCCATCATTTCCGGAGAGGCGTAATCCAATTCGGGGATGGCGTTGTATGTCACATTATCATACGATACAGAAAAGTTAAAGCTGTTACTTCTACCAGCATCATTCAGTACATAAATGGTATAGGCTACTGATATTTCTGAAATATCGACGCCGGTATAATATTCAAAATTCAGAATAAAACAACCGGCTGAAAAATCAACTGCGGTAGGTTGCACCATTAATCCCTGGTTGCCGGCAATGTCTACTGCATAAATACCTCCGGAGGTAACAAGGCCCATGGTAGTCCCTTTCGCGAAATCACCGGTAGTGGCTGTTGCACCGAAAACCACATCGCCGTCGCTAAAGCCGGTTGCACTCCATGTTTCGGAGTCGAGCATACCGACACCGCCGCCGGGTTGAAATCCTGCGCCGGCAAATCCGCTGAAATCTATGGATTCGGGAACACCGGGTGAAGTGATAACAAGCTGAGCCTGCGAGATGCACGTCAGCATGACCATTGAAGATAAGAGTAGTACCTTTTTCATTGTATGTTTTTGATGATCACGTATATAGGTTATTGCTTAATAAATGTTTTTCTACCGATACCCAGATCTGTTTCGATCACGAGCATATAAGTACCTGCTGCCAGACTGCTGATATCAATATTTTGTGTATTGCTGAACGCTTGCCATACATTTCCCTGCATATCGGTAATGCGTACTTGATGGATATTGCTGACGCCGTCTAAACGTATAAAATCCGTAGCGGGATTTGGGATGATGCTGATGGCATCACTCAGTACATTTTCCACCCCTACCTCATCATTATCTTCAATAGAAACAGTATGTGTGGTAATAGCACCAAGGGTACAGCTACCACCAGTTATTTCGAGGGTGAAGATGATCGTTTCGATAGGTTCTACTTCAGCATCATTAATGATATTGCCGGAAAGTGCCAACACAGTTGCACCACCATCAGTAAAGGTGATCTCTGCGGGTAATGTTGCAGAATAATCGAGACCGTTAATTGCGGTAGAGGCAGGTGTTGCGCTTACTTCCACTGTGCAATCATCTGATTCGGAAAGGATGATGTTGGCTGTAAAGGAAGGGTCGCTTTCTGACACCAGATCGGATTCTACCACAAACGACACATTAGGGATGCTGGCCACATCATTATCGGTGATATTGATTTCGTAATCACCAATACCTGCTACGATACAAGTACCGGTCCACGGAATAATATTTATGAGCAACATTTCTGTTGATTCAATATCGAGGTCGTCGATGATAGGCACTTCGAAAGTACTGGTTGTGGGACCTGCCGCGTTAAAGGTGATGAATTCGGGCAGGAGGAAAGAATAATCCAATCCATTTTCCATGGTGGATGCGCCATCGAGATACATTTGGAATACGCAGTCGGCAGGTTCGCTGATCTCTACGGTGCCAAATACAGAACCGACAGATTCGGTTTCGGTAACGCCTATAGTAGTAAATCCGCCTATTGGAGGAACGATGGAATCATTGTCGATAATAAAAATAGTAGACGAAGGTGTTACACCCGGTATACATCCACCAACTACATCGTTGACATAAATAATTCCGGTTTCAGTAGCTTCAGTGGTGAGGTCATCCACGATTCCGATATCGATCGTAACTGATGTTGGTCCGCCTGCAGTGAATGTATGAGAGAACACACCCAATCCATAATCGAATGCGGGCGTAGCTGTTGAAGCCGGGTCATACGCAAAACTCAATATACAATCTGCGCTTTCCGAAATGGTAAGCTCAATTGACGTTGCACCGGCAGATTCGATTACATCTACAGATGCAGGAGAAAAATTATATACAGGGGTAGCTCCGGCTTCGAATGCGGTGAACTCAAATCCGGTTAAACCAAATTCATCGCGTGAACCACCACCACCCACATCGTTGCCTGTCCAGCGCACATAAAAATACTCGCCCGGGGCAACTGAAAATCCTGTTGCCGTTACCTCGAATGGCACTTCATACAGGAGCAAGTCGGCCGAATCAGGCGAAATAAATTCTGCGCCCGCGATCGGGAAGTAATCGACATTATTCGTAGAATATGTGCATACCAAATTATTGGAACGGTCTTCATCATTAGAAGCCCAGGCTGTGTAATTGATCTGCATTTCACCAAGGGTAACCGCTGTATTATTTTGCAGTCGCACCGTAATGGATCCAGGTGTAAAATCATCCGCCGTTGGCTGTATCCAGATGTGCACAGGCGCAGGGATGGCGAGGGCGTAAATACCGCCGGTGGTGATAGTGCCTAATTCGGCAGTTCCACGAGCGAGGTCGCCGGCCAGGGCCGTTTCGCCAAAGTTAACGCCACCGGTGGAGAAGCCTTCGGCAGCGAAGATGTCGCTATTGAGGGTTCCGCCCCCACCACCGGGTTGGAAACCGGCGCCGGTGAAGTCTGAAATATCAATGCCTACGGGAGATCCGGTTGCCGTGATCGACACCTGGGCGCTGAGGCCGAGAATAGCGGATAACAGGAGGGATACAAGGGTAAATCTAAACATAATGGGTACTTTTATATAGACAAAAATACGCACTATTTGTGTGACAGGGCGCGTTTTTACCGCTTTTCATGGGGTGGTGGTATGAAATCCACGTTAAATCCATTTGGATATTCCAAATCGTTGTGGATATTTGATGCGTTAACTCCAAACAGGACATGATCCAATATCAGGTAAACCCGGCGTCGGGACAATTACTTATCAGCGAGCCGTTCATGCTCGATCCGAATTTCAAGCGCACTGTGATCATGCTGTGCGAACATGCAGAAGATTCGGGTACAGTAGGATTTATTTTGAATAAATCGCTGGAGGTGCGTGTGTGTGATGCACTGCTCGATTTTGATGTGGTGCAGAACGAATTATTTTATGGAGGGCCTGTTGCGCAGGATACGCTGCATTATATTCATCGGTACGGAGATGTGATCGAAGATAGTGTGGTGATCACCAAGGATATTTACTGGGGTGGAAATTTTGAGCAATTAGGTGATATGCTTCGCGATGGGCATATTGATCCAAAAGGTGTGAAGTTTTTTTTAGGGTACAGTGGTTGGAGTCCGGGGCAACTTCAGGATGAGATGGAAGAAAAATCGTGGATCATATCGCAGGCAAGTGGTTTATATGTTTTTGATACACCGCGACAAGAGCTTTGGAAAAAGGTGTTGAATGATCTGGGTGGTGAACACAAACTGATCACAAATTACCCTGAAGACCCGCAATTGAATTAAAGTGTGGTGCTGCTCACACCATAGATCCCTGAACCGGTATAATTTCATTTCCCGCTACTGCATACACGCGATCGGGTGCTTCAGGCTGAATGGCAAAGCCTCCGGTGAACGATCCAAATGCAGGTAACACAGCATGCTGTAGTCCGAACCAAAAACAAGGTAAGCGCAATGATTGCTTTGCTTTACCATAAAGGCGAATGACCGGATGAATATGTCCATGCACATTGTAATCACCTTCCTCCACTTCAACGCGATCGTGAGAAAATAAAATATCGCAAATGCGCACATCTGTTGCATGACATTGCACGCCGGCATGTGTATACCAATCTGCGTCGAGGATGTCGTGGTTACCGATCACGAGTTCCACTTCTACAGACTGTTGTGCACGCCATTGACGAAAATGCTCCATACTTTTATTCTCTTCACTATGAAACATGTCACCGAGGAACAGTAATCTGCTGGCGCCGCAGTGCGCAATAGCCTGATCCAATCGTGTTAAGTCCCGTTGTATCAATCCGGAAGGTATAGCAATACCATGCTTGCGAAAATGTGTTTCTTTCGTAAAATGTGCATCTGCGATCACGAGCGTGGATGCATCCGGTAGAAAGACCATTTTATCCGGAAGTAATAAGATTTTATGTTGTGCAAGCTCGATCTGCATATACCGAAGGGTCAAAGGTACTACTTTAGCGATGTAGCTGTCGCCTACCCTTTTTCCCGTTTCATTTGTTCAATGCGATCGGCGAGGCTTTCGGAGCTGAGTTTGTTGCGACTCAGGTCATCCACCACAATGGGGAAAGCGAGTGGGCTAAAGCGTTCGGTATGTTTGATGAGGATCTTCGATTTGGCGATGCGCATGAGTGCGGTGCGCAGTCTGGCATTTTCCATTTGATCGGTCAGGATCTCATCATACGCCTGTTTGATCAGGAGGTTGGCGGGTTCGTATTGACGCAATACATCAAAGATGAGTTGTGCGCCTGATTGCAAATGCCTTGCGCGTTTTTGCTCACCCGGATATCCCTGAAAGATCATGCCGGAAATGACCGCAATATCCCTGAATTTTCTCCGGGCAAGTTCTGTGGCGTTCACACTATTAAATACATCCTCATCGATATGTCGCATGTCGAGCATTTCACGCAACCAGGATTCTGTGATGTCGATGGGTTTGTTGCATAGCAATTCAAATCCATAGTCATTCATGGCCACACTGATACTCACAGATTGTTTTTTGCTGATGCGGAAGGCGGTCAATCCTGCGAGTACTTCGTGGATGATCCTGCCTTCGAAGGGATAACAAAAAATATGAAAGCCATCTTTACTTTCTGCTGTTTCCACCAACATGGTATCATAGGCAGGTAAAGCCGAACGCTCGCGTTGCAGGTCCAACAGTGGGGTAAGCACGCGATATTCGAGGCTGTCCATTTGATGTTCTGCTGCCTGTCCCAATTGTTTGCGCATGATGTCGGCCATGTATCCGGATAAAGGCATACGGCCACCCATATAAGATGCAGTTATGGCTTTTTGTTCTTTTGTTTTGCGCACATAGGCGGTCATTTCCTTTAGAAGCACAAATTCCAGACAGTGTCCGGCAAACCAAAATACATCACCGGGTTTTAGAGAAGCAATAAAATACTCTTCAATGGATCCAAGTCTTCCACCTCCCATAAATCGCACCGTAACCACGGTATCGCTCACAATGGTACCGATGGACAAACGGTGTCGCGTAGCAGCGCGTTTGTGCATGATGCGGTAGAGGTCGCCCACCTTTCCTACTTTATAAAATTCATCGTATGCCTGAAAGGTATCACCACCCTGCGTGATATGATGCAGGAGCCACTGCCATTCTTCGGGCGTCATCATGTGATAAGCATGCGTATTGCGTACTTCCCGATAGAGATCTGCTGCGCGAAAACCACCACTGATGCTGAGGGTGACCATGTATTGTAGCAGCACATCAAAACACATAACTTGAGGATATCGATTTACCACCACACCGGATTCAAAGGCTACGCGAATGGCTGCGATCACCATGAGTTCGAGTGCGTGTGTCGGAATAAAATAGATCGTAGATCTCTCGCCGGGTGCATGACCGCTTCGGCCGGCGCGTTGTGTAAACCGTGCCACGCCTTTTGGTGAGCCGATCTGGATGACAGTGTCTACAGGACGAAAATCCACGCCAAGGTCGAGGCTGCTTGTGCAGATCACTGCTTTGAGTGCACCGCTATGCAGATTTTCTTCCACCCAATCACGCACTTCAGCACTCAAACTCCCGTGGTGCATGGCCATTATACCCGCCAATGCCGGATCCTGATCCAACAAAGCATGATACCAGATCTCGGCCATTGCGCGTGTATTGGTGAAGATGAGTGTGGTAGTACTTTTTCGTATGATCTTGAGGATATCCGGCAATAATTTTAATCCGATATGTCCGGCCCAGGGAAGTACTTCAATATGGTCAGGTAAAACAGTATGTATGTCGATCTGCTTGCGTTGTTCACTGCGCACGATGATGCTGTTTTCTTCACCAGCATCAGCACCGAGCAGCACTTCCATAGCTTCCACCAGGTTACCGATCGTTGCGGAGATGCCCCATATACGAAGTATATGCTGCTGTTGTTGTGCGATCGCCTTTAGTCGCGACACAGCCAGCTCCACCTGCACCCCTCGTTTACTACCGATCAGTTCATGCCATTCGTCTACGACAACACAATCAAGTCCTGAGAACAATTGCTCATAACCAACCTGGCAGAGAAGTACATGCAGACTTTCGGGGGTAATGATTAGTGCTTCAGGTAATTGTTTTTTCTGCGCCTGTTTTTCTTTTGCAGAAATATCACCTGTGCGAATTTCCACACGCCAATCCATATCAAACATATCGCAGGCTTCCTGCAATGCATTGCGAATATCTTTCGCTAAGGCCCGCAAAGGTGTTATCCAGAGTACTCGTAATCCTTTTTGCGTATGTGTGCCGTCAGACAGATGTTTGGCAATGACCGGCAGCCACATTGCATAGGTTTTACCGCTGCCGGTGGGCGCATTTAATATTCCATTATAACCCTGTAGATACGCTGTAGCAAGTTCATGCTGAAAATCATACATTTTCCAGTTCCTGGCTGTATACCAGGCTTGCAGAATATCCCCATACGCATGCACTCAGAATCTGATCTTCAATTGTTCACCGACAGCTTTGAATTTGAGGAGCCATTTTTTGTATTCCTCATCGCCCAGGTTGCGCATAAATGCTTTGTTCCCGATGTGTTCTCGCCCGATTCGGAAATACCTGTTCTGTATTTTCCATAGGCGAAATTTAATATCGATCTCATTCACGCGGATCAACACCTGACTGATGCAATCCAATTGCTGCAGATCATACGGCGTAATGGACAGGGCATCCACCATTTGATACAGTCGTCGTGCAGTAACCAGTCCGAGTGTAGTAGCATCCAGTTCCACTTTCCATTCTTTGGCAGCCGTAACTAATTGTTCAAGCGTGTACATATTGAGCTGACTGTCGGAGAACCAACGCTTCAGGTCTGCGTTGATGACCACGCGAATATTATCAGCGAGAAGTTCAGGTATTGGCTTGTTCTGCAGTCGCAGCATATTTACCAGTGTATAAGTACGTTCATACACACTACGGTATGTGTCTTCTGCCGAGAGGATATCCCGTTCGAGCATTCTTTCGATGAGTAGTTCACGGTCATCCGGAAATACATCATCTAGCGAAAAACGTTTATCACCAAAGGTTTGGTGAATATGCATGGTCATGGAACCGATATCTGCCTTGCGGAAGGCATCCCGCAAGTGTAAAAAAAGTTCTTCAAAACGATCGTCATCCATGGTATCGGCATAACCGCCGATCACATGGTGCTTACCGAGATACAATGCGGCAAAGTATAGTTTCTCTGTAGCATAAGTAAAGGTGCTTTGTAATTGCAAGGCACCGACGGACAAAACAAGTTCTCCGGCGATCAATTTTTCATAAAAATCAGCATCAATGCGATAATTCAATTTGAAACCGGTAAATAGTTCGCTATCGAACAGGCTCAGCACCGCATGATGCAATCCAACACGTGTAAGGGTAAGTCGTTGCACGCGAATTTCGCTTCGATACAATTCTGCGGCATTGTCATATTTTTCAAGGTTGGATGGCGCATTCTCCAAGAAGTGTACAAATGGATCATAGAAT
>JAYRVB010000110.1:0-4919 GCA_041918775.1 Chitinophagales bacterium | reverse complement strand
TATTACGGCGGATTTCAATAAGAATGCTCTCCGGGTGCTCAATACCCACTTTGGCGCGGATTTTCATATCGATTCATTTGCCCATAAGGCTTTTTTCGATACCGAAAATGCTTGGATTGAGATGAGGCTTGTTGCCCAGCGCCCTATGAATATTCGCATTTCGGCGCTCGATTTGGTGCTAAGGCTGGAAGCGGGCGCGGAAATTCGCACCGAAATTATATCCAAGGCCGGTGTTGTCGCTGGTGGTAATACGCTGACTGGCTGAGGAAAGCAGACTGTCTACATCGCGGAAGGTGTAATCATATGTGTCGATGCGCGTAGTAGCATTGTGGTGTGCACTTCCATTGATGCCTATCGTAGTATTGGCATTGACATAGTAATCCATGCCGATACGTCCCATATGCATACCTGAATAGTTTGTGCCGAAACTGTTACTAGTGAAATATGAGGTGGTATCAGCATCAAAGGTTTTGCGGTATACCTCCCCCCAGTTATCGCGTTCGTCGTCTGTATAGCTATAGGTGCTATAGAAATTTATTTTCTGATTTCGATAATTCAATGAACCTCCGGCCTCATACCTGGGTGCAGTACTGGCGCCTACATATACGTTGCCATTGAGTCCGATCTTTTTGTTTTTCTTCAGCACAATGTTGATGATACCTGAATTGCCTTCGGCATCGTATCTGGCTGAAGGGTTGGTCACTACTTCAATACTTTCGATGGTGCTGGCAGGGATCTGCTCCAGTATCGCAGCCATGTTGTTTCCAGCAATACCACTTGGTTTCCCATCAATGAAAATACGTACGCCTTCGTTTCCACGCAGACTGATATTGCCATCGATATCAATAACCACGCTTGGAATGGTTTGCAAGGCTTCTGCGGCTGAACCATTTGAGGCGATGATATCCTTTTCGATATTATAAACCTTTTTATCGATGCTTCCCTGAAAATATCCCTTTTCGGCAGTGATCTGCACGGCATCAAGTAATTCGCCGTCCTGCACCAATACGATCTTCCCGGCATCCACAAATGGTTTGCCCGGAGTGATGCTGATATTTGAGCGTTTTATCTTATAACCGACAAAATAGTATTGCAATATAAACTCACCGGGTTGATCGATGGATAATGTGTATTTGCCGGTAGCATCCGTGAGTGCACCTGTCAGAAACGTGGAATCCCCCTGTTTCGTGATCGTAACCGTGGCAAATTCAAGCGGCTTTCCGGTGCTGGAATCGCTTAACACCCCAAAAATGGTAATTCCGGGCATTTGACCCCTTACCTGGGCGGCAGTGATCAAAAAAGTTGCTGTAATGAGGAGGTATAGACGGTAATTCTTCATGTAATGTAGCAAAGTTAACGCATTCGGCGTGTATGACGAATGAAATGTCCACCGGTTTATCGGTCCGTAACGTTAATTAACGTGTTTCCGTTCACCGGGTGAATTCTGTACGTATTGGAATTTATATCCCATATAAGCAGGCACTTTGCTCAACCTTTGTTATTTTTCCACCCTGAAATTAGTATACAGTGGAGGATAAATTTACCCGTCTGGAACGGATGAAGGCAGAGGCATTGCTTGGTGGTGGTGCCGCAAGGATAGCTTCTCAACATAAAAAGGGCAAACTCACCGCCCGCGAGCGCATACATCTGCTTATAGATGAAGGCTCCTTTGAGGAAATAGGCCAGTTGGTGGTGCACCGAAGCTCGGATTTCGGGATGGAAAAGCAGCTTTTCTACGGCGATGGTGTGGTTACCGGTTATGGTAAGATAAATGGCCGACTCGTGTATGTGTATGCCCAGGATTTTACCGTATTTGGCGGCAGTTTGAGCGAAACACACGCAGAAAAGATCTGTCGTATCATGGACCTCGCTCTGCAGAATGGTGCACCGGTGATCGGATTGAACGATAGCGGTGGTGCGCGCATCCAGGAAGGGGTAAATTCCCTTGGCGGGTATGCCGACCTCTTTTACCGCAATACCATAGCTTCCGGGGTGATTCCGCAGATATCGGCGATTATGGGGCCCTGTGCCGGCGGTGCTGTGTATTCGCCTGCCATCACGGACTTTATTTTGATGGTCGATAAAACGTCCTACATGTTCGTGACCGGACCAAACGTGGTGAAAACGGTGACGCATGAGGAGGTATCCTCTGAAGAGCTGGGTGGTGCGAATACGCATGCCTCAAAAAGCGGGGTGTCGCACTTTACTGCGGTGAACGGACCTGATTGTATCATGAAGATCAGGCGTTTACTGAGTTATATGCCACAGAATTGTGATGAGGATGCCCCAATATATCCCTATGCCGGCGGCGATGAATTACGCCCTGCACTAGATACTATCATGCCTGAGAATCCCAATCAACCCTACGATATCCGCGAAGTGATCCACGAAGTGGTAGATACCGATTCCTTCTTTGAAGTGCATGAAAGTTATGCGGAGAATATTGTGGTAGGCTTTGCCTTTATCGGTGGCAAAAGTGTAGGCATTGTCGCCAACCAACCTGCTGTGCTGGCGGGCGTGTTAGACATCGAAGCAAGTAAAAAAGCAGCTCGTTTTGTGCGTTTCTGCGATTGTTTCAATATTCCGTTGATCGTATTTGAAGATGTTCCCGGCTTCCTGCCCGGAACCGATCAGGAATGGCGCGGTATCATCACCAATGGTGCGAAATTATTGTTCGCTTTTAGCGAGGCTACAGTACCGCGAATCACCGTGATCACCCGCAAAGCTTATGGGGGCGCCTACGATGTGATGAACAGCAAGCACATTGGTGCTGATATGAATTTTGCCTGGCCATCTGCAGAGATCGCTGTAATGGGCGCCAAGGGTGCCGCAGAGATCATCTTCAAAAAAGAGATCGAAGAGGCGGCTGACCCGGAAGCAAAATTGCAGGAAAAAATAAACGAGTACACAGAAACATTTGCCAATCCATATCGCGCAGCCTATCGAGGCTTTGTTGATGAAGTGATCAAACCTGCTGAAACACGCATGCGTATTTTGCGCTCATTGGACATGCTGAAAAATAAAGTGGCTACTCTGCCGCGCAAGAAGCACGGCAATATTCCACTCTAATATCGTATCATGGCTACATCAAAAAAGAAAAGTATTGTAGGTAGTGCTGAGATCGAATTTCTTCGCGCTTACATCAATAATCCATCGCCCACAGGGCATGAAACAGCCGGACAAAAGATCTGGCTCGACTATATCCGTAAATATACCGATGAACACATCGTGGATAATTATGGCAGTGTAGCGGCGATCATCAATCCAAAAGCGGATTACAAAGTGGTGATCGAAGCACATGCGGATGAAATTGGCTGGGCGGTGCAATACATCACTGAAGACGGTTTCATTTATGTTGGACGCATTGGCGGAAGTGATCATATCATAGCGCCCAGTAAACGCGTGAATATTCACACAGCTACCGGAGTGGTGAAAGCGGTATTTGGCTGGCCGGCAATTCATACACGCATTGGCAACAAGGAAGAAACACCGGATGTGAAGAATATTTTTCTTGATGCCGGATGTACCTCAAAGAAAGAGATCGAAAAAATGGGTGTGCGCATTGGTGATGCAGTTACCTTCGATGACGATTTCTTTGTCATGAATAATTATTACGTGGGTCGTGCCATTGATAATCGCATTGGCGGTTTCATGATCGCCCAGGTGGCACGCCTGCTTCGCGAGCAAAAGGTGAAGCTGCCGTATGCGCTGTATATCGTGAATAGTGTGCAGGAAGAAGTAGGTTTGCGAGGAGCGGAAATGATGGCCCATACCATTAAACCTCATGTAGCCATCGTAACAGACGTGACACACGATTCAAATACACCAATGATCTCCAAGACACTAGAAGGGGATATTAAGGTGGGAAGAGGTCCGGTACTGACAAAAGGGCCATCGGTGCACAATACCTTGCTCAAGCTATTACAGGATACCGCAGAGGCCAACAAGATCCCATATCAACGCGATTTTGCCTCGCGTTCAACCGGAACAGATACTGATGCATTTGCCTATTCCAATGGCGGAGTGCCCACAAGCCTCATCGCATTGCCACTGCGCTATATGCACACTACAGTTGAGTCTGTACATCGAGATGATGTTGACCATGTGATCCAGTTGATGTTTCATGTGCTGAAGAAGTTGAAGCCGGGGTACAATTTTAAATATCTGTGATCGTCGCCTTTTGCTGTGTAAAACACCGTTCTGAAACCATAGTTCTGTAATAACTGGTGCAGGTTGTGCAATTGAGTGATCAGGAAAGGGGAAGGTTGTATTAGAATGTGCAAACAGCTTATCATCCATAAAAAGATTCGCCTATGAATGTGCAGGGGATAGCGCTGGTATATTTGTTATTTGTTTTTCTGCCCTTTGTGGCCGCAGTGGTGATATTCATTGTGTTTGCCAGAAAGAAAAAACATCAGGATCGGGCAGCCGGGATACTTCCACCAAGGAAAAAGAAAAAGCCTTCTCTGGTGAGAAGGCTTTGGGATAATTTCATTCAAAAGCAAGCCTCATCGGGCAAGTAATTCTTTCACTTTAGCTTCCAACGCCGGGCCACGCAAATTTTCTGCAACGATGATCCCATTTTCATCCATCAGAAAAGACATTGGGATGGCCTGCACACGATAGTCGGTGGCAGCTTTGTTTTCTGCAGCATTCAAAACACTTACGTGATTCTCCCATATCAGTTTATCCTTCTTAATAGCTTCCAGCCACAGATCCTTCTTGCTGTCAAGTGATACACTGAAAACCGTAAATCCCTGATCTTTATAAGTATTGTACACACGCACCACATTAGGGTTTTCCTGGCGGCATGGTCCACACCAGCTCGCCCAGAAATCAATGAGCACTATTTTACCTTTCAGGTCTGATAATTTGCGCATTTTACCGGTCACATCCGGTTGCTCAATATCCATGAAAGG
>JAYRVB010000109.1:0-3739 GCA_041918775.1 Chitinophagales bacterium | reverse complement strand
GCCCCCTTGCAATAAAAACACTTTAAAGTAGCTGAGCCACCAGGTTTTTTCGCCCCAATCGTTGCGGAAAGCGGTATATCTGGGGTCTTCGGGTTTGCCCTTGCTGCGGATAAAAATATGTATGGCCAGCCGAAACCCCCACAGGGTAACGAGAAACACCACCACAAACTGACGCAAAGCGGCCTCCTCCAAACGGAAGAACCAATGGTGGGCAATGGCTATGAAACCCAGTCCCCAGAAGGTATCCACCACGCTCATATCCTTGCGGTACAAGCTATACAGCCAGACACCCGTCATAAATATCGCGGCCAGTCCCGCGCTGATCAATACCATAGTTCCCATAGCTCAAATATACTGTTTATGCCCGCCCCGCAAATGCCGTTCGGAGAGGCCGACGAGCCCCTAAACAGATTTTTTTTGCATTAACAGGAAATTTCGTGAACTGTTTGGTGGAGATATATGTATATACATACAAATTACAAAACAGAATCAATGAAGACTTCAATTTTCACCTTTTTCGCAGCCGGCTTGTTGTTTTTGTCGGCCTGTAAAGACGCTCCAAAGAGCGATGTAGCCGAAACCGGCGAAGCACAAGCTGTAGCCCTTACCGAAGGCTCAGCCTCCGTTGACATTAACCTCAGCGCCAGCACCCTGGAGTGGATCGGCACCAAGATGTCGACCTACCATCCCGGAACTGTGGCGATCAAATCCGGAAACCTTCTGTTAAAGGATGGTCAGATCACCGGCGGAAAATTTGTGATCGACATGCCAACGCTGAAGACTACAATGGGTAATGAAGCAGATGCCAAGCTCACCGGCCATTTGCAGTCACCCGACTTTTTCGATGTAGCGAAATTCCCTGAAGCAAGTCTGGAAATAACTTCTGTAAAGGCATTCGACGGCGCATCTGTTGCCGATGGCGGCCAGGCAGAGATCAGTGAGTATACGGTGAGTGATCCGAACGTGACCATCACAGCCAATCTTACCATTAAAGACGTTACCAAAAGTGTCACATTCCCGGCTAAGGTTACTGTAAATCCGGGCGATGTATCTGCAGTGGCAAAATTCAATGTGAACCGCAAAGACTGGGGTATCGTTTATCCGGGCATGCCCGATGACCTTATCCAGGATCTGATCTGGTTTGGTGTTTCTATAAAGGCGGAAGCGCCGGTTGCCGAAACAGCTTTGAACTAAATCGAAATTCGGTTGTTACAACCGGAATAAAACAGAGTAGTGGTTGTTTTTTAATATGCCGGGGTGTTTCAGGCTCCCCGGCATTATTTTTTTACTTTTCCCGAGCAAGCACCAGTTGTAAATAAGACACACCATCGGTGAGGTCGATGCGCAGGGTGAGCGAGTCTGCCGTTACGCGTTTCACCGTAAAGACCTCTTCCCCGCGTTCTCCGCCCATTTCATAAGTCATGGTAAGTTCCTTGGTATTTTGATCCAATAACCATCGTCCTTTTGCACCGGCGGCAAAGGTGTTGCTGGTAAGCTCAAAACTATGATCGGGATGCAGCGTATATACACTGCTCAAAAATTCCTGTTTGCCGCCTTCCTGTTGTTCGGGTGTAATGCCCGGAATGGTGCTTTCAAACAAAGCCGCCTGCCACACGCCACTTACATGTTCGTTATTGATCTCTAATGCGGTGTTTTTTTCCGTACACGAAACGATCATGAAACACACACAAACCAGTCCGATGATTTTCTGCATATTATTGAATTATACATAAAGATGATGCAAGCGGTGTTCCCGATTGCGAAACTTGTAAAACATAAGTGCCCGCTGCGTATTGTGCAACAAATTGTTGGTATTGATACTGCCCCTGTGGAATATAGGCACTGCTTTCCATCAATGTTCTGCCTTGCAGATCATGCAGTGTGAACGTATAATTTCCGGCAGTCTGTATATCCACCACCGCTTGTAATACATCCTGAGCCGGCCCTGAAATATGTATCGCGCTTGTGTTTGGCGCATCTGCATCGCTGATGGCGGTGAGTGTTGCCGATTTATAACTCACAGAAGTTACCGTTTCTATACCTAAGATACTCTGCATATTAATTTGCAAAACCGGCACACCTTCCTCCTTGGCGATCCAGCGATATTCTTTGGTTGTGTATTGGATAGGAATAGTGAAAAAATCGTACGAAAAAGTATCTGTGATCAAAATCTCACTGTATAAACGCAACACATCGTAAGTGCCGGCCGGTGTTGTAATATTTCCCCAGCCATCAATTTCGTTGCTGCGCTCGCGCCACTCGCTCCATCCACCGAGATCCGGAATATCAAAATCAAATCCCACGGCCGAAGAGGTATTTTGTCCATAATTTCCCGGAAATTCAACGATCATCTCCGGGTCGCTGAACCATATCGGAAAAGGAATATCAGAGATCTTTCCGGCGAAGCCACTAAAGCCAAAATATTCGTCGTCTGACCAATAAAAATTATATACCTCTTCAATAGAAATAAAATCATTGGCCACATTGGCTAATCCGGTTTCGGCAATATCGCTCATCAGCCACAGAAAAAAATACACCGGATCTGTCTCATCATCGGGCACCCAGTGCGAGGTATCCTGCGCCATCATTTCCAGGTCGCTGAAATCCCAATCATGATCGGCGCCGGTGTCTTCGGCATCGAAGTCGATGAGCGGATTGACCGTGCTCATCAAAAAGATCTGATCTGCCTGAGGCATATCACTTTGTTCGAGGGTGATCGGCGTTTGCGCGGTCAATGAACCGAGGCAACCCAAAAGGCTTGCGGTGGCAAGAAAACGTCTCATCCGGCAAAGATACAGCATCTGCACGGTCCGGGCAGCAGGGCCTCTTACGCACCGGCAGACTATTGTGCACATCCATGCTGTGGATGAAGGCGTTTTTACAGACATCCGAAATGCTACCTTCATTGCAACAAATCAAACAAGGATCAAGATTCAATAACTCCTCCCATACTTACGTTTGAAGGTTTGATCGAACACGCACACCATGAAGCTTTATCTTATACCGGCCATCATCAGCGTACTTTGCTGGTATAGCTGTACACATGAAACTCCGGTGTCACCTTTTTCTACCCCGGGTAATCAGGTGGTACAGGTCCTTGCCGATCATGTAGATTCAACAACCGCCAGCATGTATTTGTGGGAACGCAGCGACAGCACTGCCGAATGGAAATGTGTGGATACCTTTCCCGTGCGCATCGGTAGAAATGGATTGGCACCCGGCAATGATCTGCCCGGCAGAAAACTCGAAGGCGATGGCAACGCACCGGAAGGCCTGTTTCTGTTGAGCAAGGTGTTCAGTTATCATCTGCTAACGGATCTGCACATGCCCTTCGAGCAGGTGGATTCTTCCGACCTGTGTGTGGATGACGTGCATTCGCAGTATTATAATATGCTCATCGATGATGATACCACACAGCTAAAAGATTATTCCAGCTTTGAGCGCATGCAGCGAAGAGATCTGCAATATGAATATGGTGTATGGGTAAATTATAACACGGATCCGGTGGTGAGCGGAAACGGTAGTTGTATCTTTTTACATATATCGAAAGATCCCGACACACCTACTTCCGGATGCACGGCCATGTCGAAAGAAAATATGTTGCGACTCATCTACTGGCTCGAAGCAGATAAAAGACCGGTGCTCATTCAGTATCCGGTGCAATGATCCAATTATATTTTTGATATGCGCAATACATATTGCGTGCCGCGTATCGTGCACACCACAGAGTACATACCCG
>JAYRVB010000108.1:0-2422 GCA_041918775.1 Chitinophagales bacterium | reverse complement strand
TGGTCGGGTTTGTATAGTTTCGCTTTTGCCTGGAAGAAGCGTAAGGCATTGGCCAATGGAATCACCGTAAGACAAGCCATGCACCTGATGGCAACAGGCAGAAAACAATTTCGCGCACATGACTGAAGGACTCGTATCCATAATCACTCCCGTATATAACGCCGCGCGATTTGTGGCAGATACCGTTGCTTCGGTGCAGGCGCAAACGTACACCCAATGGGAGTTATGGCTCGTCGACGATGCCAGCACGGATGATTCACGCAGTTGCATTAACCGGCTTGCAGCGGAAGACCCGCGCATTCGTGTGATCCATCTGGACAAGAACAGCGGCGCAGCCGTAGCACGCAACACGGCAATCGCTCAGGCAAATGGCAGATATATTGCTTTTTTGGATGCAGATGATCAGTGGTTACCCGAAAAATTAGCCAGACAGATCGCCTTCATGCAACAGACATCCTGTGCGCTGACCTATTGTGCCTATTATGTTATGAATGAACAGGGCGAAAATACCGGAACCATTATTGATTGTCCGCCAGCTTTAACCTATCGTCAGTTATTGATGGAAAATCGTATAGGTTGTTTAACGGCGGTGATGGATGTAGCGCAGGTAGGAAAAATGATGATGCCGGATATACAAAAGCGACAGGATTATGGATTGTGGCTCAATATCCTCAAACAGGGACATTCCGCAGCAGGTATCAATGCACCACTGGCGCGATATCGAAAATACAGCGCTTCACTCAGTGGAAATAAATGGAAAACGATAGGCTATAATTGGACCTTGTTGCGCGCGCATCAGGGTTTGTCTTTTTTCGCAGCCCTTTGGTATTTTATGCTATTTCTCCTCAATAAATCACTGATGGCGGTGATCAGAAAATTGCGCGGTCGCAAATGATCAGTCCATTCGCCACCACGGTGCATCCACCGGCCCGCTGCCGAGGGTATATACTGCTCCCTGCATCGGCATAGCCACGGGCATCTGTTGTTGCTGCGCGGCAGTCCATACGCGTTCTGCCGGTTCTATCCAGGGGTGTAAACTCAATTTGAATTTTCCCCAATGCACGGGCATCAGCATTTTTGCGCCGAGCGCTTTAGCTGCCAGCACAGTTTCTTCCGGCATCATGTGGATATATTTCCAGGCGGGATTGTATTGTCCACATTCCAATATCGCCAGATCAAAATGGCCAAAGGTGCTGCCGATCTCTGCAAAGTGCGTGTCATACCCTGAATCGCCACCGAGATAAATGCGTTTGCCATACATCTCCAATACAAATGCACTCCAAAGGGTGCGGTTGCGCGACAATGAGCGTCCACTAAAATGTCGCGCAGCGGTTGCCGTAAATTGCATATCGCCGAGTTGTATCGATTCCTGCCAGTATAATTCGTGGATACGTCCCGCATCATACCCCCAGTGTTCGAGATGCGCGCCCACACCCAGTGAACATACCACCTGATCTACAGAAGTCCTCAATGCACGAATGGTCTGGTGATCGAGGTGATCATAATGATCGTGCGTGATCAATAATACATCAATGGCCGGCATCATGTCTGCTTTGAACATGTCGGACCCTTTAAACGCCGCGATCATGCCCGGCACCGGCGAGGCATTGCCACTGAATACCGGATCAACGAGTATGCGTTTGCCCTGAAAGACGATGAGGTACGAAGAATGTCCGAACCACACGATTTGCATATCATCCCCCCTGAGTTGCTGCAAAGGGCTATGTACAACCGGCAGTGGCTTCGCCGGTGTGAGTCCCGGAGTCCGCTGCATAAATTTCCGCATCACCTGCCAATAAGAAGTATCCTCCGCCATCATCGGGGTATGCGATATATTCTGAAATTCAGGATGCCTGAAAGTAGGCGAGCCCTGAATACGCTCCAATCTGCTCCCCGAAGGAAGTTTGCCTAGTACGGATAACATTTTGAGTAAGACGATTGAGTTGGGAACTTATTGTAATGATAACGAATGTGATGCATTTCATTGATAGATCAGAAGGGCAGATTTGAAGGGGTATTGAGTAGTGAGTAGTGGGTAGTGAGACAAATGCAAAATAGTGCTCTGGCGATTTAGCCTATCATTTCCATACATTCGCTACGCTCGCTCATGCAGTTTATTGCAATCTCCCTCCGTGCCTTCTCGGTGCCCTTTGTGGCCCTGTATTTTATTAGAATGTTCCTTGAAACAATAGTAGAAAAAATTTATCACGATGGTTTACATGCACATGCACAAAACCCATTTAACCGCAAAGTAGCGCAAAGGTTAGCGCAGAGGAACGCAAAGATTTTTTGCATTTTTCTTTCAACCCCCAACCTTCAACCCCGAACCCCCACCATACAACCCTCAACCCTCAACCCCCAACCTTCAACCCACCCCACTGTTTCACCATTCATTCAACAAAAACGATAGGTGAAAAAAATC
>JAYRVB010000107.1:0-1554 GCA_041918775.1 Chitinophagales bacterium | reverse complement strand
TGGTCGCGAACAAATATTCAATGTGCATTTAAAACCAATTAAAGTAGCCACGGAAGTAGATGCACATAAGCTGGCTACACAAACACCCGGATTTGCCGGTGCAGACATTGCGAACGTGTGTAACGAAGCTGCATTGATCGCTGCGCGTCGCGGAAAGAAATTTGTGGAGTTACAGGATTTTAATGATGCGATAGATCGTGTGATCGGTGGACTAGAGAAGAAGAATAAGATCATTTCTCAGGAAGAGAAGAAGATCGTAGCCTATCATGAAGCGGGCCACGCCATTTGCGGGTGGTATCTCGAATATGCGGATCCGCTGGTAAAAGTATCTATTGTGCCTCGTGGTATGGCTGCTTTAGGCTATGCGCAGTATTTGCCAAAAGAGCAATACCTGTATACGAAAGAACAGCTTATGGATATGATGTGCATGACACTGGGTGGAAGAGCTGCGGAGGATATTATTTTTGGACGCATCAGTACCGGTGCACAAAATGACCTTGAGCGCATCACGAAGATGTCGTATGCCATGGTGAGCATTTATGGTATGAACGAACGCGTAGGGAATGTGAGCTTCAATGATCCGAATATCGATCAGCGATTCAGCAAACCATACTCAGAGCAAACGGCGCAGGTAATTGATGAAGAGGTGAAGAAGATGATAGATGCAGCGTATGTGCGCACAAAACAGTTGCTAAACGAAAAGCGCGATCAGTTGGAGATCATTGCAAAGGAATTACTCGAAAAAGAGATCATTTTTAAGGCAGATATGGAAAGACTAATCGGTCACCGTATCTATGATGAAAAACATCCTGATCTGACGCATGTGCATACTGAAACAGTTACAGAAGAAATTAAGGAGAATTAATCCGTGTTTATTTGTTTGATCAGCCTTATCAGTGTTCCTTTTGTATTTCGAACGATCACTATTAATTACCAATAACCACAATTTGCACACTTTGTGCTTCCAGGCCCGGAATAAATACCTGCATGAGGTAAATGCCAGCCGGTATTTGTTCCAGGTGTAGAGGAAAGCGCAGCTTACCTCCATCCGTATGCACTGCAAAGGAGGGTAACCAAGTTGATTGAACGGTAAGTCCATTTAGGTTAACTATCCGATAATTGATTTCCTGCTGTGATATTGTTGTATTGCTGCTAATCTGCACAATCGCTTGTTCAGCAACCGGATTTGGAAAAACTAATATCCCCGGGTCATCAAACGTCAGATCCATGACACTGATATCCATAGTATCACAACCGGGGATGAGGCATCCCATGCTGTCTAATTTCAGGAGCCAGAAATTCTGGTTTTCGATTGCATTTTCGCTAAATCCTGCGCCGAGTAAAACAATTTCACCGTTCAAACCAATTTCCATATCCTCCAAACGACTATCATCATATATATCTGAATTTGAAAGATAAATTCTCTCCCAGTATGCTTCTCCACTCATATTGATTTTACTTATCATACCATAATAAGTACCCAGATAATTTGAGGCAAAGTATCCCCACACGATCAAGTCACCATTTGGTAATTCTTTTAAACCTGTATGGAGT
>JAYRVB010000106.1:0-16773 GCA_041918775.1 Chitinophagales bacterium | reverse complement strand
TCACCCCCCAAATCGTTATCTCCTCTCTCCTCCTCCCTACTTCCTCTTCGACTTCACCTGCGCATCAGTCACCGCGATCGCAACCATATTCACGATTTCGCGGATGGAACTGCCCAATTGCAGTATATGCACCGAACGCTTCATACCGAGCAGAATGGGGCCTATAACCTCCGACTGGCCAAGGGTTTGCATAAGCTGATAGCCAATATTGGCTGCATGGAGATTCGGGAAGATCAGGGTGTTTACCGACCTATCGGCGAGCACACTGAATGGATAGTTTTCTCGTTGTAATTCATTATTGAAGGCCATGTTCACCTGCATTTCTCCCTCAACGATCATCCCCGGGAACCGCTCCTTCAACATGGCTACAGCTTCCCGTAACACAAGGGTTTCGGCGTTTTCTACCGAACCGAAATTGGAATAAGATACCAGGGCGATCTTAGGTTGAATGTTAAACTGTCGCACCGCTTTGGCTGTGAGGGCTGTGATCTCTACCAGTTCTTCTGCCGTTGGGTTGAAGGTGGCGGTAGTATCAGCAAAAAATACCGGACCATGTTTGGTCATTACGATATGCATGCCGGCCACTTTTTGAGCGCCTTCTTCACGACCGATGATCTGAAGGGCGGGTTTGATCGTTTCCGGATATTGCCGTGTAAGGCCTGAGATGAGCGCATCCGCATCACCGGTTTCCACCATCATGGCACCAAAGTAGGTGCGGTCGCGCATCATTTTTTTAGCCTCATAAAGGTTTACACCGCGGCGCATGCGTTTGTTAAAGTAGATCTCTCCAAATTTTGCGCGGGTCTCGTCCTGGTCTGAGGATCTGGTGTCCAGAATAGGCACATTTTTCAGATCGAGTTGGTGCTCTTCTATGATGCGTTTGATCTTTTCTACCGGGCCCAGTAAAATCGGCTTGGCAATCCCTTCATCACGCACGATCTGTGCTGCTTTCAATATCTTATAGTTATCGGCTTCTGCAAATACAACGCGTTTTGGGTTTTGCTTAGCCTTAGAGGTGATCGCTTTCACCAATTGCTGCTCAATGCCGAGGCGATTACCAAGTTCGGCTTCATATTCTTCCCAATCGGTAATGGTTCTGCGTGCAACGCCGCTGAGAATAGCTGCCTTTGCTACTGCAGGTGCAACACGTGTGATCAACCGTGGGTCAACCGGTTTTGGAATGATGTAGCCGCGACCGAACATGAGGTTTTTCTCGCCGTAGGCCATATTCACAAATTCGGGAACAGGTTCTTTAGCCAGTGCAGCCAAAGCACGCACTGCTGCCACCTTCATGGCCTCATTGATCTCTGTAGCCTGCACGTCCAATGCGCCACGAAAGATATAAGGAAAGCCGAGTACGTTGTTTACCTGGTTCGGATGATCTGATCTTCCGGTGGCTACCACTACATCTTCACGAGTGGCTACTGCCAGGTCATAGGGGATCTCAGGGTCAGGATTAGCCAAGGCGAAAACAATCGGGTCCTTTGCCATGGATAACAACATTTCCGGAGTGAGTATATTGCCTTTCGACAGACCTACAAAAACATCAGCACCTGCAATAGCCTCTGCCAGCGTATTTGCCTTCGTTTTAGATATGAACTGACTTTTATATTCATCCAGTCCTTCCCGGCTATCGTTGATCACACCCTGGCTGTCGAGCATGATGATGTTTTTTCTCGATACACCAAGCTCAACAAACAATTTCGCACAGCTGATGGCGGAGGCTCCTGCCCCTGAATATACTACCTTGATCTTTTCCAGATCCTTGCCCACTACCTCCACAGCATTCAGTAAAGCAGCACCGGCAATGATGGCAGTGCCATGCTGATCATCATGCATCACCGGGATGCGCATTTCCTTTTTTAAGCGCTTTTCAATTTCGAAGCATTCGGGCGCCTTAATATCCTCAAGATTAACGCCTCCGAAAGTAGGTTCCATGGCCTTTACGATGCGCACAAACTCATCTACATCGCGACAATTCAACTCTATATCAAATGCATCGATATCTGCATAGATCTTAAATAATAAGCCCTTGCCTTCCATTACCGGTTTAGACGCTTCTGGTCCGATATCCCCTAGACCTAATACAGCTGTTCCATTGGAAATTACGGCTACCAGATTGCCTTTGGTGGTGTATTTGTATACATCATCAGGGTTGGCGGCGATCTCCAAACAGGGATCCGCAACCCCCGGGCTATAAGCCAGAGAAAGGTCTCTTTGTGTTTTGGTTGATTTGGTAGGGATGACTTCTATCTTACCAGGACGACCCGATGCATGATAATCGAGCGCGTCTTGTTTACGGAGCTTTTCGGGCATGAATAAAAAAATTAGCCTTCAAAGGTAGGAGATTCTGGGTGGATTATGACAAATGTGTATATCCTGCCTGCTGCACAGTTCGAAAGCAGTGCAGGCTATCTGCCAAAATTGTACTGGGCGAGGTGATGATGGAGGTAAACGAACAATGGCATGCGATCCTGCTTTAGCGGGAATTGCGCACAAATAAAAACAATGCTTTGTTGGAAGTTATTTTGCTTAAGCAAAATGTCAGTGATGTGATCACTTAGTTATGGCCGGTAAATAAGTAACCGGAAAATTACTCCTTTGGCTTGTCCTTCACATAACGCACAGAAAACCCATTTGCTCTCCGATACGTATTGATCTCAATCTCTCCTGTTGTCGGTGTAATGCGGATGGCATATGCTGTTTGTTCTGCATCGGGTGTAGCCGTCCAATAAAAAGCATATTGATCGATAAAGGCAAACATATCACTATTGTCGGCACTGATATTTGCTGATTTATATCCGCCACATAATAAATTCAACCCTATCGTATCCGTACTCATAAGCAATGGAGCTGCTTTATTGATACCGCCTAAATAATTGATGAGCTCCCAATATTCATCCAATGTAGGAAGGTGCCAGCCGGGAGGAGCAGCTGCTACTGCATTAGAATAAAAATATAATCGACCGTATTTGCTGTCGATGGTAGAATCGTTATTGTAGAAAAAACTTTTCGGTGTTTGATAATCCCAATTCAGTGTCATCCATTCCTGATTGCCGATCACCACGCTTTTAAATGGTTTTGTGGCATTCACCTGCGCGTGCGCCTGTGAACTCAAAGCCACTACTATCAAAAAAATGAACCGAAGCATACAACGAAATTAAGGAAAGCTGTTTATTTTCCTTTGAATTCAGGCTTGCGCTTATTGAGGAATGCGCTGGTGCCCTCTACAAAGTCTTCAGTTTCCATACACTGTCCGAATTGGGTAATTTCCGTCTGGTAGCTGTCACCAACATACCCGCCGCCTCTGAATTGTGCATTTACACACTGTATTACTTTGTTGACTGCCACCGGTCCTTTGGTCATGATCTTTTTCAGGATCTCTTCACTCTTGCCGATCAATTCTTCCTGGGCAACTACATAATTCACTAAACCGAGCTCCTTCGCCATAGCCGCATTAATGCTGTCGCCGGTCATCAACAGTTCAAGTGCTTTGCCTTTGCCGATCAATTCTACCAGACGTTGGGTGCCGCCGTAGCCGGGAATGATCCCAAGATTAACTTCGGGTTGTCCGAAAATGGCATTTTCGCTCGCTACGCGCAGGTGACAGGCCATGGCCAACTCGCAACCACCCCCTAAAGCATATCCGTTTACAGCAGCAATGACAGGTTTATTGTAGTTCTCGATCTTGTCGAATGTATCATGGCCGTTCTCGCTCATGGTGCGTCCTTGTTCAGGAGTAAAATCAGCAAACTCACTGATGTCGGCACCTGCAACGAATGATTTTTCTCCTGCACCGGTAATGATCACGCCCTTTACCTCGTCATTGTACATATATTCCTCAAACACCTCATCCAATTCCACTATGGTTTTGATATTGAGGGCATTGAGGTTTTTCGGACGATTGATCGTGATATACAGAATATTGTCTTTTACCTCGGTAAGCAGATTTTCCAGTAGCATTACGCAGAATTTTCCGCAAATATACGGCCTTCTCACCAAGCGCATTTCATACCTTTGAACCATGATCGATCCGATGACCAACCAGCCAGTCATCAGCAGGCAGGAGTGGCTGCAGCAGGTGCAAAAGGACCTGAAAGGTGCTGATTTTAACGAAAAGCTGGTCCACAATAGGCAAAACATTGATGTTCAACCGATATATACGGCAGAAGACCTGCCGGCATTCAGTGCAGATCCGAATGCTGATTTTTTAGAAGATCTGGATCCGGAACTGATCGAAGCTGTGCGCGATTCCGGCGCTCAACACCTCACATGGTCGATTGTAGAGGATTGCATGTTTGATGCAGGCACCGACCTGAATCTTGCGGTTGCACATACACGTAACCGTGGGGTGGTTGACATGCGCATTCGCGTGCGAGCAGAATCTGATTGGGATCATATATTGAACGAGATCAGAAAAATATCTTCGCCGGTGAATTTCCATTTTGACCTGACAGGCCCGATGGAAGAATTCATGGTTGACCATTGGCGGGAACGCATCGGATATTTGGGCGATCGCGATCGTTTAGTGCAAGCACTGGAATTTGATCCGATCAGTCATTGGGCAACTCAGGGCACACCCGAAAATAGCGGCACACAGTTCAATCACCTTGCACAGGCCTTTCTGCGTTTTAGCGGATACCTGCAGGATTGTCGACTCGTAAAAGTTGATGTGCGCGATATCGCCGCTGCGCAAGGTACTGCTGCCGATCAGTTGGCCATGTGCCTGCATCGCACAGCACAATATTTTGATGCATTGGAAGCTCGAGATGTGCCTCCTGAAGAACTTATGCAATTGTTCACCTTTAGATTTGGCGTGGGCACCAATTATTTTTTCGAGATCGCCAAACTACGCGCATGGCGGATATTGTGGCAAAATTTTATACAAGTGGTTGTGCCGGATACAGATTTCATCCCAAATCCCTACATACATGTAGATATTTCTGCGCACACCTTCACCACGGAAGATAAATACGCTAATTTATTGCGCCTTACTACAGGTGCCATGAGTGCGATCCTGGGTGGTGCATATGCGATCAGTTTGCCGGCATTTGATACACAGGTTGTTGATGATCATCACCTGCGATTATCTGCAAATGTGCATAATCTCCTTCGCTATGAAAGTAATCTTGATCGCAATCGGGATGCAGCACATGGAAGTTATTATATTGAATCGCTCACACAAAGTATAGGTCAACAGGCATGGCAATTATTCACCAACATGCAAAACAAATAAGCCATGGCAAAGAGAGATTTTTCCAAACATACTTATCAGCATTTTCCGATCGCCGCGGAAACCGTAAAACCGAGTGAGTCATATCAACCGATCGCACATAGTATGCCTGGTCATGCACCTTTTTTGCGTGGCCCTTATTCAACGATGTATGTGATGCAACCATGGACAATCCGACAGTATGCAGGATTTTCTACAGCAGAAGCATCCAATGCATTTTATCGGAAGAATTTGGCAGCGGGCCAAAAAGGATTGAGTGTGGCATTTGACCTGGCCACACACCGAGGTTATGATTCAGATAATCCAAGGGTGTATGGCGACGTGGGTATGGCGGGCGTAGCTATTGATACGGTGGAGGATATGAAGATTTTGTTTGATCAGATCCCGCTTGATCAGATGAGTGTGAGTATGACCATGAATGGCGCTGTGATCCCGATCATGGCCTTTTATATCGTTGCAGCTGAAGAGCAGGGTGTGCAACCCGCACAACTGACCGGTACTATTCAGAACGATATCCTGAAAGAATTCATGGTGCGTAACACCTACATATATCCGCCTGCGGGTAGCATGCGCATTGTTGCTGATATTTTCAGATACTGCGCCAGGGAAATGCCGAAGTTTAATTCCATTTCCATTTCTGGATATCATATGCAGGAGGCAGGTGCTACACCTGAGATCGAATTGGCATATACGCTTGCGGATGGCATCGAGTATGTGCGCACGGGTATTGCTTCGGGCATGCACGTAGATGAATTCGCACCTCGTCTGTCTTTCTTTTTTGGCATTGGTATGGACCATTTTACGGAGATCGCTAAATTGCGCGCGGCTCGTGTATTATGGTATGAATTGATGCAGCAATTTTCACCTGCAAATCCAAAATCAGGGATGTTGCGTACGCATTGCCAGACCAGTGGTTGGAGCTTGACCGAGCAACAGCCTTTTAACAACATTGCCAGAACATGCGTGGAAGCGCTGGCTGCAGCCTTAGGAGGAACACAAAGTCTGCACACGAATAGTTTTGATGAAGCCATTGCATTGCCAACGGATTTTTCTGCACGGATCGCGCGCAATACACAGATATACCTGCAGAAAGAAACCGGTATTTGTGATACAGTTGATCCTTGGGGTGGAAGCCATTTGGTGGAAGCCCGGACAGAGCAATTGATCCGCGACGCACGCGCACTGATCAAAGAAGTGGAAGGCTTGGGTGGTATGCAAAAGGCCATTGAAGCCGGCATACCGAAAATGCGCATTGAAGAAGCCGCTGCACGTAAACAGGGGCGTATCGACAATGGTACAGATGTGATCGTTGGACTTAATGCTTTTGTAACACAGGATACGCAATCCTTCGATATACTCGAAGTAGATAATACGGCAGTGCGTGAAGCACAGATCGAAAGACTTCGTCAGGTGCGGTCTACACGCAATACACAGGAAGTGGAGGCTATTTTATCGCGCATAACCAATTGTGCAACTTCCGGTGAAGGGAATTTATTAGCATTGGCAGTGGAAGCAGCGAGATTGCGCGCAACGCTTGGCGAGATCAGTGACGCCATGGAGAAAGCATTTGGCAGATACACTGCTGAAACACGCACCATTGCCGGTGTATATCAAAAAGAACTTATGGATAACGACAGCTTTCAGCAGGCGCGTGAGCTAAGCGACGCTTTTGCCGCACAGGCAGGAAGGAGACCGCGCATTTTGGTTGCCAAGCTCGGACAGGATGGTCACGACAGAGGGGCAAAAGTGATCGCAACAGCTTTTGCGGATATGGGTTTTGATGTGGATATTTCACCTTTGTTTCTCACGCCTGAGGAAGCCGTTAAACAGGCAATAGAAAATGATGTACATATTATAGGGATATCCTCATTAGCAGCAGGCCATAAAACACTGGTGCCCAAAGTGATCGAATTGTTGCAGGCTGAAGGCAGAGGGGATATGTTGGTAGTGGTTGGCGGAGTAATACCACAGCATGATTATACCTTTCTGGAAGAGGCAGGCGTTGCCGGAATTTTTGGTCCAGGTACTGTAATAGCAGATGCAGCAATAACACTTCTGGAAAAGCTGAGTGCCGCACAATGACCGCTCAGGCATTTTCTTTTTTTAGGTGAGCGAGCACTGCGCGAATCTCATTATAGCTGATATCCTCTCCGAGTGCGTTTTTTAATTCCCCAAGACGCGCGTCGGGTAGCTTTTCTGCCACCTTGCGAATTTTTTGCACTTTATCTGTTTCTACCAATTGTTCGAGTTTCAATTCACCTGCTGCCACTGCGCTGATCAAATGCGATTCGATGGTGTTTGGATGCAATTCGCGTATGGCCGCAATTTCTCCAATGGTTTTTTGTGTGGCAAATATTTCGAGTGTCATGCGTTCGGAAGCATTCAATCCTTCAGGCGCTTTTGGTCTGACCTTTATGGCAGGTTTCGCAGTTTTTTTCCTGGCCATGTTCGTTACCAATTGATTGTCTTTCGCGTATTTGCGGATCACATCCAGAAAATGTTCTCCATACCGGCCGATCTTTATTTCACCAAAACCATTGATCTGCTCAAGATCAGTTTTGTGCATAGGCAGGTAAGCGGCCAACTCCTGTAAACTCACATCACCTAAAACCATATAGGGTGGTATGGCCTCGCGATAAGCAATGCGTGTGCGAACACTGCGTAAGAGTTCGAATAACTGATTGTCGTATTCCAGGATTTTTTTCTCTTCAACGGCTACGCGCTCCTCTGTTAAAGTAAAGTATACTTCCTCCGCACCGGCCAATACGCGTTTGCCCTTTTCGGTAATGACAATACGTGGATAGGTGCCACTGTTTTCACGACGCAGATATTTTTGATCTAGTAGTTCCTGAAAATATTGCTGCCATTTATCTTTACTGATGTCGGTGCCTATACCATAGGTTTTGTATTGTTTGTGTTGTTTCCAGATCTTTTCGCTTCGACTACCACGTAAAAAATCTATCAGGTACCCGATGCCAAAACGTTCTTCAGTACGCACTACTGCGCTCAAGGCTTTTTGTGCGATCACGGTGCCTTCAAATGAAGTGCGTTTGCTCAAACAATGATCACATGAACCGCAGTTTTTTTCGGCATAGGTTTCACCAAAGTATTCCAGTAGCATGGTTCTTCTGCATTTGTTGGCATTGCAGAAGGCATCCATTTGTTGCAATTTATGTAATAAGATGCGTGTGCGTTCTTCATTATTTTCTACCTCGGCATAGCGGCGCATCGTGATCACATCACCATATGAGTAAAAAAGGATAGCGTCACTTTTTAATCCATCGCGACCCGCCCTACCGGTTTCCTGATAATAAGACTCTATGTTTTTGGGTATGTTGTAATGGATCACAAAACGCACATCCGGTTTGTCGATACCCATGCCGAATGCAATGGTGGCAACGATGATCCGAAGTGTATCTTTTTTAAAGGCCTCCTGCACTTTACTTCTGCCGGCATTATCAAGCCCTGCATGATAGTATGCGGCATCAAATCCATCATCCTGTAAACGCTGGGCGAGCATTTCAGCATTTGCGCGACTGAGCGTATAAATGATGCCGGATTGTTGTGGATGTTGTGCGATATAATTTACTATTGCTGAATAGGCATCTCGTTTTTGCTCTACATAATAATGAATGTTTGCCCTGTTGAAGCTGGACATGAACATGCGCGCACCGGATATACCCAGTTTGTCGGCGATGTCCTTTCTCGTAGCTTCATCAGCACTTGCAGTAAGCGCTATTATGGGTACCTGCGGAAGCAATTGCCTGATACGTTGCAGTTGCAAATACTCAGGCCTGAAATCATGCCCCCACATACTTACACAATGGGCTTCGTCAATGGCCACCAAAGAGATCTTCAGGATACTGATCGAATCCAGAAATCTACCCTGATCGCCAACAAGCCGTTCAGGTGCCACATATAAGAGTTTGATCTCGCCGTGTTGAATGCGCTGCATGACAAGCCGCTGCTCATCCGGGGTCATCGAACTGTTCAGGGCCACAGCGGCGATCCCATTCGTCAGCAAAGCATCTACCTGGTCCTTCATCAGGGCGATCAATGGCGATACTACGATCGTGATCCCTTCCAGCATCAGGGCAGGTACCTGATAGCATAGTGATTTACCCCCACCCGTAGGCATTACAACAAGCGCATCGTTTCCGGCAACCACATGTCGGATGATCTCCTCCTGCTTGTCGCGAAAGGAATCATACCCAAAATAGCGTTTTAAAACAGTTGTTGGCATAGTGGATTAACTTCAAATGCAAATGTAATCACTTGAATTTCTAGATTGCGTGTACAAGCGACTATATTCGAATATAGTCGCTTGTACGGTTTAGGTCTAAATAGTGCATGGTTCTGTCATATGGGTGTATTTTTCACCTAGGTTAGGTAGTAGGTAAAATATCTCCGTTATTTTTGCGTTACATAAACCAAATTTTTATCTAATGAGACCATTACTCCTATTACTGCTAAGTGTATTTTCCCTCCATGTTTATGCACAGGATGTCGAATTCTTTACCGGCACCTGGGAAGAAGCCAAAGCAAAAGCGCAACAGGAAGGAAAGATGATTTTTGTTGATGCTTTTACATACTGGTGTGGTCCTTGCAAAATGATGGATAAGGAGATGTTTCATAATAATGCCGAAGTGGCCGCACTGATGCAAAAGCATTTCATTTCTTATAAAGTGGAGTGCGAACATGGAGCCGGTATTGATTTTGCCAGAAAGTATAAAGTGAATGTCTATCCGACCATGTTGTTTTTTAATACAAAGGGTGAACTTTTAGAAAAACATTTGGGCTATAACTCCGATCAAAAAGAATTTATGGCGGGTATTCAGAAAATGGTGGATATGGACCAAACGGATGTGTATGATATGAACCATACCCAAATGGTAATGCCTTGGCCTGATTTTTATGTAAAAAACTTCAAAGATGCCAACGACTCAATCTGGAAACGCGATCGCACGGTGGATGCAAACCTTTGGCTCGATCAACAAACCGACCTCTTCAGCGAATCGGTTTGGGCAGTGATGTATATGTATGATCTCAATGAAAAGTACAGCAATTATTTTCTGGAGCACCTCGATACCTATATCAGCAAATATAAATTTGAAGCAAAAGATAAGATCAACTCTATCGCTTATAGCTTCATGGCCAGAGCACGCAAGGAAAACAAACCCGAACTGCTCACAAAGGCAGAAGACCTGTTACGCAAATATTCCTTAAACCCAGAAGCAGAGGTATATTATTTACGTTATAACTATTATGCCTCATCCGAAAATTTCACACAACTCGCTCAAATTACAGATGATTATATTAAAAGTGGTGCAGAGGTTTCCTTAGGATTGATCAATGATGTGTCTTGGACATTATATGAAAAGACTGATGATCAAAAACTCATCCAGATGGCGATAGACTGGTTTGCGCCATATCTTAAAGATATCAATGACTACAATGCCATGGATACATACGCCGCATTGCTATATAAGTCGAAAGATTATAAAAATGCGGAGACCTGGGCTGTAAAAGCAATCGAACAAGGCAAAGCCGATGAGCTCGATGTGCAAGCCACAGAAGAGTTACTCGAAAATATTCGGGCGGCTAAATAAATACTATTGGATCTGCTAACCTGCCGGGCTATGCATATCCTGTCACACTCCTCGCTGCGCTGATCCCAAATCCCCCGGGATCAGCTCAGCAATCGCCCAAAAGAATGTGCAAGTGTGCAAGCGTGGAAGTGTGCAAGTGTGGAAGTATGCAAGTGTGCAAGTGTGTAAGTGTGCAAATGTGAAAGTCCCGCTAAGGTGGGATGTTGCTACGCTCCATGTGCAACCGTGCAATCATTTCACTATTCAATTGCCCGGATCCTTAGGAGAATGACACCATTAATCAGGAAACATTCCACCACTCACCACTCACCACTCACCACTCACCATTCACCACTCACCCCTCACCCATCAAAAAAGGCCGCCCCGATCGAGACAGCCTTTATCCATAGCGTTTAATAACAAAATCACTTCATCGCTGCATTGAACTTTGCAGTAACTACATTCCAGTTGATCACATGCCAAAATGCAGTAATGTAATCAGGGCGGCGATTTTGATAATTCAGGTAATAGGCGTGCTCCCATACATCTAATCCGAGAATTGGAGTGCCTTTTACTTCAGAGATATCCATAAGTGTATTATCCTGATTTGGTGTAGAAGTAACTGCCAGTTTTTTATCTGGTGTTACGATCAACCATGCCCAGCCACTGCCAAAACGCGTGGTGGCTGCTGCGTTGAATGTTTCTTTGAATTTTTCCCATCCGCCTAAATGCGTTTCTATGGCAGAAAGGATCTCACCGGTAGGCACACCGCCACCATTTGGACCCATGATCTCCCAGAATAAATTATGATTGTAAAATCCACCACCATTGTTGCGCACCGGCATGCTGATCTTGCCCACATTCGCTAAAATTTCCTCTATCGTTTTGTTTTCCCATTCGGTGCCTGCCAACGCATTGTTTAAATTGTTGGTGTACGCTGCATGATGTTTATCATGATGAATCTCCATCGTGCGGGCATCGATATGTGGTTCGAGCGCATCAAATGCATACGGGAGTGCCGGTAATTGAAATGCCATAATGTGTATCTGTTTTGTTTTTGTGAATAAAAATGAATGAACTGCCTGCAATAGCAAGTGTAAAGATAAAACGCCTCACAGGAAAAGGAGTTCGCTATGCGATGAATTTATCTGTAAACACAGCATCCACTCATCGTTTGCCGCTAAAAAAATGCTGAAGGAGCTTTCGGGCTGCATCTCCTTCCACCCCCTGACGAACCTCGGTCCGTGGATGCAATAAATGCTGATGCCGGGTATACCCCATCTTTGGATCGGTAGCCCCATACACAACCCGCCCTATCTGCGCCCAATGGGCTGCAGCCGCACACATCGGACAAGGTTCTAGGGTTACATACAGCGTGCAGGTATTGAGATACTTGCTTTGAAAATGATTGCAGGCAGCAGTTATGGCCTGCATCTCCGCATGCGCAGTCGGGTCACTTAAGCGTTCCACTAAATTATGAGCCTTCGCAATGATCTGCGTCCCCGAAACAATAATGGCCCCAACAGGCACCTCGTCTTCTTCCAGTGCCTTCTGCGCGAGTTTTAAGGCCTCCAGCATGAAAAAAGTATCCGCATCCTGAATGATTCCCATGCCGTAAAAATAACAATTTACCCTCGCCGCTGATCGTCTGTATACCTGTATCACCCTGCATACGTTTCTATGGTAGACCTAATGCCCCTGGCACCCCTTCCTCGACACATTAAAATATCTTAACATGTCCGTCCGTAGTCGAAATGTACCCTACCTTTACCTCGCTATGCTGAAAATACCTGTATTGGCCGGTTTTATGCTGCTGTCGGGCATGGTAATGGCGCAAAAAGTGCTTACCCTTCCCGATTGCGTCAAGCTCGCCACAGAGCAAAACCTCTCCCTGCGTCAAAATGCGGCCGGCGTCGAACTATCGGAAAAAGCAGCCAACCAAAGCCGACTGCTCCTGCTGCCCAACCTCAACGCCGGAACATCCTACTTTTGGAACTTCGGATATACCGTAGATCCGGTAACCAACCTGCCACTCGCAAATAATTTCCAGGCGAACAGTTATCAGCTTACGGCCGGACTTAACCTATTCAGTGGGGGAAATGTATCCAACACCATTCAGAAAAGCAGGGTAGACATGGCTGTAGCTGCAGCTAACTACAAAGCCAATATTGAAAATGTGCAATTTCAGGTGATCGCGGCTTACCTCGCGGTGATGTTTGCTGAAGAACAACTTAAGGTGGCCGACCAAAAGATCGCCACTACCGAAGCGCAATTATCCGACACGCGAAAACTGGTAACTGCCGGCGCCCTGCCCGAGGGAAATCTGCTTGCGATAGAAGCACAACTCGCGCAAGACCAGTTATCACGCATCCAGGCAGCTAATCAGGTACAACAAACTTACCTCGACCTCAAATTATTGATACAGGCAGATCCACAGGAAGATATTAAAGTGCAATTTCCGGATGTGTCCCGCTTCGATATGGTCAGATATGCCCCTGTACCTTCCACCCAGGAGGTGATCGATTACGCGATCAGCCATCGCGCCAGCATTAAAGTATTCGACCTGCAATTGCAAAGCGATGAATATGCGCGCAAGATCGCCGGTGCACCCGCCTATCCAAACTTATCGGTCTTTGGTCAGCTCAGTACCAATTATTCAAGTGCATCCTACCCGCAATTCGGGATCGAAGCATTGCCCTTCAATGAACAAATAGATAATAACCTGTCTGAAGTGGTAGGCATTTCCCTGCAGATCCCTTTGTTCAATAATGGCCAGGTGTTAATGAGCAGACAAAATGCCGATCTGCAGATCATCAACACACAACTCAACCGAGAAATAGCGATCAATAACCTGCGCAAAACAGTAACACAGGCAGTAAATGATGTTACTGCAGCCCGCGCATCATACGACGCTGCAGAAAAAAGTTTTGCAGCCGCAAAAAGCGCTTTTGAATACGCCGAAAAGAAATTCAAGGCAGGCACCGCCAGCGCTTTCGAATACACCAATGCATTAAATGCGCAGTCGCAGGCAGAGTCATTCCTGGTGCAGGCAAAATATGACCTCATTTTTAAAACCAAGATCATCGATTATTATCTGGATAAACCCATAGAATTCTAAACTCCACATATGCGTTTAATAAAAATACTTGGGGCAATTGTAGTTGTGCTCATCATCATTGCTGTTATTGGCAGCAAGCAGGGCTGGTTTGGCGGAGGTGCCGGAATTCCCGTGTCTGCCGAGGAAGTGCAAAAACGAACGGTGGTAGAAACCGTAACCGCCAGCGGAAAAATTTACCCGGTGAGTCAGGTGACAATCGCCGCGGAAATTTCCGGTGAGATCGTTGAATTACCGATTAAAGAAGGCGATAAGGTTAAGGAAGGTGATCTGCTGTTAAGAATAAACCCCGACCTATATGAAAGTCAGGTGGAACAGGCACAGGCAGCCCTCGACAATACAAAAGCACAATTGTCAACCGCAAGAGGTCGTGTATTGCAAACGAAAATGCAAATGGATAATGCCAAGATCACATTCGACCGCTCATCGCAATTGTTGAAAGATAAAGTGATCTCTCAACAGGAATATGAACAATCGCAACTCGCTTATCAAACCGCACAGGCCGAATACGATATCGCAAAGGAAAGTGTAACAGCGATGGAGTATACCGTGAAAAGCAGCGAGGCCATGTTGAAAGAAATGCGCAACAATTTTAAACGCACAGCCATCTATGCACCGGCCTCAGGAACCGTTGTCGGATTAAATAAAAAGAAAGGTGAAAAAGTGTTGGGCACCATTCAAATGACCGGCGATCAACTCATGACTATTGCCGACCTCACCAACATGGAGATACAGGTGGATGTAAGCGAAAGTGATGTATTGCGCATCGATGTGGGCGACACGGCAGATATCGAAGTAGATGCCTACCTCAATCGGAAATTTAAAGGCGTGGTTTTCCAAATTGCCAATTCCGCCGGAAGTTCAGGCAGCGTGTTGTCCGCAGTTACCGATCAGGCAACAAATTTTAAAGTGAAGATCTATATCCTCCCAGAAAGCTATCAGGATCTGATGCAAACTGGAGCGGATGCAAAATATCCTTTTTACCCGGGCATGAGCGCAACCGTAGAGATCAAAACAGATGTCGCCCGCGATGTGCTTACTGTGCCGATTCAGGCAGTAGCTGCACGTGAGGATACCACCGCCGAAGGAAAAGACAAACCGGTGCAGGAGATCGTATTTGTGCTGGAAGGCGACAAAGCAAAAGAAGTAAAAGTAAAATCCGGATTACAGGATGATGCCTATATAGAAGTAAAAGAAGGACTTACAGAAGGCACCAAAGTAGTCAGCGGTCCTTACAACACCATCACCAATGTATTGCGCGATGGCGATATGATCAAAGTGGAACAGGAACCGGCAAAGAAGGAAAAAGAATAGATCCATACAACTGATTGAAGAAGAGTCGCAGCCACCTGCGGCTCTTTTTTTTGTCATGATTGCATCAGATTGTGTCCTGCACGTATCATGCATCCAACTGCCAACGTTTTGTATACAAATCACCCACATGGAACAGATGCAACAACAGGATACCGGCGGCCGCTCAAAAAGAAAGCCCCTGTTTATCGACCTTACTCCATTGGCTGACCTCGCATGTTTACGCATCAGCTACCTACACCCGGTACTATACCATTCAGGATTTGGGGGAAGGAAGAATCGGAGCTTCCGGCAGTGCGCAGGAAATGATCATGGTCCTAGTCCTTACACAACAGCTTCGGTAACCCCTGTGTGTAATAACGGCAAATAACTGACCATCACCCTAAAAAAAATCTTCAATTGATTATGGAATGACGCCTACACTTACATCATCCATTTAAATCGAAGCCTTATGAACAGCAATCAGCATTACCTCAGATCAACGATCAATGAGATCATTTTTGAGCATCGGAACAAATCGTATGGAGCCTATTATCTGCGCACCCATCAATCACAATATTTACTACGCGCATTAGCTTTTGGTGCATTGTTGGTAGGTATGTTTGCAATTTATGCCTTGCAAACAAACCGCGAACAGGTAGAAGAGAAAATCAGGGATATAGTTGTTACGGTTGACAAAATACCCCAATTGGATTTACCTGATCTTACGCCTGTCAAACCAAAAACACCAGAGCCTCCTGTTAGTCAGCCAGTTGCGCAACCGGAAATTAAATACACCGAAATGCGCGTGGTGGATGACGCAAAACCCATCAAATCTGATATTACTGCCGTCGCAGATTTAAAAGATAAGGTGATCAGTACAAAAACCAATGATCTGCCTCCGGGCATAAAGGGTTCTGTTGTTCAACATACAACCACCACTCCAGAAGTGAAAACCAATAATGCACCGGTTGATTTCGCAGAACAAGCACCGGAATTTATTGGTGGATTTGCAGCTATGCAACAATACATTGCCAACAATATAGATTACCCGAATATGGCCAGATCCAACGATATTGAAGGTATAGTGTATGTGAGCATGGTGATCAATACCGATGGTTCTGTTTCTGATGTGAAACTGGTAAGAGGCATTGGATATGGATGTGATGAAGCTGCCATGGAAGTAGTTGCTGCCATGCCAAAATGGGAACCCGGAATGCAAAACAAACAACTGGTTCGCGTGCGCACGGTTATTCCGATAAATTTTGAGCTTTCAAATGATTAATATTTGAGTATTGTGTTCTGAGAAATATTGTGCTACGTTAAAGTGGGGCTTTCCCAGAAGGCCTCACTTTTTTTATTGCTATTCTCGAAGCGTATCGACCACCCCATATGCACGAACTTCATAGAAGCATAATATTGGATGAATTTCTCTATGTGCTCAGCATAACCCGTGTCCCTGTATTTTTGAAGCTGTGCGATATAAATACAAAGGAACACGGAGCCTGCGGCCGCTGATTTAGCAGATGAACGCTGATAAATACATG
>JAYRVB010000105.1:0-2108 GCA_041918775.1 Chitinophagales bacterium | reverse complement strand
TGTATCCATTCCATGTGCACCATACGGTGGTCTGTTGATGCACAAGTTGGCCATCCTTCGCTTTGGAATTCCCAATGCTGTATTTCATACTTATGCCGATGATTTTGATCATACACTGCGCTGCACGCGACAAGGTGCTGCTTTGTATTTAATACCCAATGCCATTGCTGAAGACCGGGTGCCTACGCTGGTGAATAAACGGAAAGGTGGTTTCATGAGCGCGAAATTTTTCGACATGCCCGACAGGCACCTCTTCCTGCTCATGCGCAATACCGCTGCCTATACCCGACAACAATTGGTGCGTCGCCTGTGGATGTATCAGTTGAACCGCTATATCTATACAGGCTATCTGCTGTGCAGTGCCTTGCTGCATGGCAAGTGGAGGTCGTTCAAAATCTTTACTTTTGCAGTGCGCCAGGGCACACGTGGTATTTTGCGTACCACGGATATCCCCGACTAATTACCTGCAAAGTACAAAGCACAAATGGGATTAAAAGCTACATACAAAGACATCAAGCGATTACTCTATCGTAGATTATACATGAGCAAACAAAAGGAAAGGTCTATTGCTGATCAATTCCATATCATGTATTACGACGCCTTTTTGTTTGGTAAAACCTGGGGTGAATCGCATTTCATGGGCACGCATATCAAAAAATTCCCTTTTGATACCTGGATATATCAGGAGATGCTGCACGAATTAAAACCCGATCTGATCATCGAGTGTGGTACTTACAAAGGTGGCAACGCTTTATATCTGGCCTGTCTGCTCGACTTTATGCAGAAAGGCGAGATCGTTACGATCGATATTGTGGATTATCCTGATAAACCAAAGCATCCGCGTATCACCTACCTTACCGGTTCCACACTGGCACCGGAGATATTGCAGGTGTTGGATGAAAAAGCGAAAGGTAAAGCAAGTGTATTAGTGATATTGGATGATGACCATAGTTGCGACCACGTGCTGAAAGAAATGGAGATCTATCAACGCTATGTTACCCCCGGTAATTATATGATCGTGGAAGACAGCAACGTGAATGGTCACCCGGTATTTCCCGAACATGGTCCGGGACCATACGAAGCCATCGAGAAATTCATGCGCAGCAATGATGCCTTTATCATAGATAAAGATCGCGAGCGCTATTACATGACGGCCAATCCGAACGGATACCTCCGAAAAAAATAAGCCAAAGCAAAACAGGATGAAGCCACGCATCGGATTAGTTGTGTCTACCATGCTCGATGGCATACATCGTTTACACGAACATTGGCATGCAGACTGGGATGAAGTAGTAGTGGTGCATCAGATCCCCGGTGTTACTGACGATAGATATACCGAAGTACATGCACAACTTCGTGCACAAGGTGTTCAACTGATCGTGCAGCCATTTAATGGATTGAGTAAAAGCAGGAATGCCGGATTAGCTGCAGTTACCGCAGAGTATGCATTGATCACAGATGATGATGTGGTATTTCCGCCGCAAGTGCATGAGCGCATACACCATGCCATTGCACAATATCCGCAGGCAGACATCCTCAGCATGCAGATACAAACAACAGAAGGCAGGCCCTTTAAATCTTATGCATCGGAAGCGTACAGACATACCTTAAGAAGTATTGCACGTGTAAGTTCCATTGAAATGCTGATGCGCACAAAAGCAGTACAATCGCTTTCCCTGAAATTTGATGAACGATTTGGTTTAGGTGCACCATTTGCCACCGGCGAGGAATTTATTTTTTTACACGATGCTTTGCGTGCAGGAGCGCGAGCGTATTATGTACCAACTGTGATCAGTATACATCCTTTAATGAGTTCAGGAAAAATATTGGACGCGCCACAATGTGTAAATAAAGGTGCCATGCTTGCGCGTGTGTATGGGAGATGGTCGGGTTTGTATAGTTTCGCTTTTGCCTGGAAGAAGCGTAAGGCATTGGCCAATGGGATCACCGTAAGACAAGCCATGCACCTGATGGCAACAGGCAGAAAACAATTTCGTGCACATGACTGAAGGACTCGTATCCATTATCACTCCCGTATATAACGCTGCGCGATTTGTGGCAGATACCGTTGCTTCGGTGCAGGCGCAAACGTACACCCAATGGGAGTT
>JAYRVB010000104.1:0-3300 GCA_041918775.1 Chitinophagales bacterium | reverse complement strand
TGCATTTGTATAGTCGAATGCGGCAATCGCAGGCGCAATGGTTCCCGGTACTTCTCCATAGTTGGTATTTTGCGGATCCCAGTTGGCCCAGCATGAAGTCCAGTCTAATGCACCGAAGGCTCCACGGAAGTCAGTTTCTTCAAAAGTGGCTAACTCAGCAGCATCAAAAGAAGCACCGCTTAAAAGTGGTGAACCCGCGGTTGGGAGAAAATTTGGAGAGGTGGCATTGTATGCATCTGTAAGCATCACTTCAGCAGTTGTTTCCAGAATGCTGTTTCCATAACCTGCTGTATTAAACCAGGCAGCTGCATCAAATGTTGAACCCGCCGCTACTTCAAAATCATTATTGTGTCCGGCAATGATGGTGTTTTGCACCTTCAGGGTGTTTGCTAAAGCACTGGCTTCACACAATGCACCGTCAACCATGATACCACTCGGATAACCCATGATCACGGCATTGAAAATGTTTGTGGAGCTGTTTCTGCGGATATGCGCTCCGCGCTTGTAATTTACGTTGATCAGATCACCGGCATTCTGAATCGGACCTACTAAAGTGACATTTGAAAAAGTAGGATTGGTTTGAGGAGTATTGGTTGTTCCTGTAGCATCATTATCTGTCTCAAAACCATTTGAACCGGAGGCATCCGCAAAGTTGGCATCTCGCTTGATTACAACATATTGCACGTTACCGCTAAATCCGAAATCACAATCCATATCATCATCTAAGGTGTTGTGCGCGATCAGGTTGGTACAGTTAACCGTTCCACCAAACCATTCAAAAGCATCATCGCCGGAACGGCTTACCATCACATGATCTACAATAGTACCTGACCCTACACCACCAAATGTTATACCGTTGATCTCATTACCGGGCACAAATGCAATACCGGGATATTCAATACGAACATACCTCAATATACCGGAGTTATCTGCAGCATTTGCTCCTCCGTACACACCATCACCTTCCGGTGTATCCACGCCACCTTCGATCACGGATGTGCCACCCGCAACGTTGATAGGTGCATTCCCCAAAATGATCAATCCACCCCAATCACCGTAGTTACGTGAACCTTCCGGCTGGTTACTGGTGAATACAATGGGCTGATCAACAGTACCGTTTGCGTTGATCTTAGATCCCCTGGTGACGATCAATGAACCCTTGGTGTCTTTGTCGCCGCGTATAATGGTTCCGGCTTCGATATTTAAGGTGGCTCCATCCTCCACGTAAACGAATCCGTTCAAAATATATACAGTATCGCTCACCAGGTTTCTGGTAATGCCGGATATTTCACCGGACAAGGTAGCAGTTGGAAGCTGCGCATAGGCAGCACTCATAGCTACTAAAACACCTACGAAAGTTAATTGCAGTTTTTTCATATTGTTTAGTTTGTTTTATTAAAAAGTATAATTCACTGATACAGAAATTCTTGTGCCGACATTGATCTGGCGAATGGTATTATCCTCTTCTACAGCATATTTTCCATCACCATCGATATCCTGATAAAAGATCGCATCACGCTGAAGCAGGTCTGTCATATTGATACGCACCGCGCCCTTATTGTCGGCAAATGGCACCGACACCTGTGCATCCAACAATGGGCGTGGATTTTCATAGATGTCATAATACTGCGCATTGCCATATTCTGAAATACGTCGGCCTATCTTATTATAGAGGAGGGTAAATGAATAACCTTTCTCAGGTTGTATATAAGTTAATCCCACATTGATCACATAATCAGATTGCCCCTGCATATCGCGAATGGCTGCACCTGCAATAGCTGTATCTGCAGTGTGCAAAATGGTCTCCGAATTTAAAATGGCGAGGTTTGTATTGAAGGTAAACTGCTCAAGCCATTTCTTTTGTGGAGCGATGAATCCCAGGTTTTTGCGCAGCTCGATCTCTGCACCGAATACCGTGGCTACAGAATCATTGATCGGCTTGAGTTCTCGCACTGTGCCAAAAATGAATCGCGAACCGATAGGATCATAGAACTTCTTATAAAACAGGGCTCCTGAGATCACCTGACCGGCACCTGGAAAATGCTCAAACTTTACATCGGCATTATATATGTTCGTAGCCAACAGATCCGGATTTCCGGTAATGCTGCTATTTGTTTCAATATCATAAAATCCAAATGGCGCAAGTTCGCGCAGCTCTGGTCTGGCCACTGTTTTATATCCACTTAATCGCAAATTCGTTTTAGGAGAAAGTGCATAGGTGATGTTTACAGATGGCAGAAGGTCGTAAGGCAATCCAACGCTATCTGTTTCTTTTGTGTCTACCTCAATTGGATCAGGTGTCGTACTTGCGCCATAGGCAAAAGAGGCCAGGGTTTGTGTGAAGAACTCAGCACGAACACCCCAAACAATGCGCAAGTTGCTGCCTACCTTATTATCCAACATGGCATACACTGCCTTGTTGATCTGAGTAGCTGTATAGGCATCAGATGGGTTCGTGATCTCATCGATATAAAATAAGCTGTCAGCAAAATTGTCAGCAGTCAGCAGATCTCCTACAGGTGTGGAAACCAGATCGTAATAATTCGGGTTTAAGTAAATATCGTTTGAAGCGGCAACGCCCATCACACGCGCATCAAAACTTCTTTCCTTGGCCATATATAATCCACCGATACCTAATGATTGCTTCGCATCCCCTATTTTAAATGGATAGGTCAGGTCAAGCGATCCGGTTTTGGTATCCTCTTCCATATAGGCATAGAATATGCCCAGGTTGTCAGGTGAAGCAAATGGTGAAGGTGACATATTGAACAGGGTGTCTCCATCATAAGCCGGAAAATAATTTTTTGCATAATTCACCGTCCTGAAATTCGGTTGATCACGCACCAGTTTGTTCATACCGGCTGTCCACTTGATCTTCAGTTGATTCACAGGCAAATAGTGCTCTGCGCCAATCTGAGAACTCAATAATTGATTGGAACTGAAGTCGTAATATTCATTTTGAACGTATTGGGCACTTTGAAACTTAAAACCTGAGCGCAAAGTGGTAATATCCGCAGAGTTTACATTATATGCATTCTTGAAAAAGAACTTATTGTTGTCATTCACTTTAAAAGAAAGGTTCAATAAAGCGCCCCAGTTTACGTTGTTGCGAAACTGCCTGTCTTCATAATTCAATAATGAATCTGTAAGGTTATCAAAATCCAATCGATTGATGGTTGTATTCACATGGCTATTGCTGTACGTAAGCGCACCGATCAAACCAAACTCGCTGATCTTACCGATCTTTTTCACGATACCACCGGAAAGCTGATAATTTTGATCAAGGGGGGTGCTTTCATA
>JAYRVB010000103.1:0-3496 GCA_041918775.1 Chitinophagales bacterium | reverse complement strand
TGGAAATACAAAGGAACACGGAGCCTGCGGCCGCTGATTGGGCGGATGTGCACTGATTAATTTATGTTTTTAATTAACAAATTGATGAACTACATTCCTCTGTGCCCTCTGTGTCTTCTCTGTGCCCTTTGTGTCCCTGTATTTATAAGGCTGTCAATGGAAATACAAAGGAACACGGAGCCTGCGGCCGCTGATTGGGCGGATGTGCACTGATTAATTTATGTTTTTAATTACCAAATTGATGAACTACATTCCTCTGTGCCCTCTGTGTCTTCTCTGTGCCCTTTGTGTCCCTGTATTTATGAGGCTGTCAATAGAAATACAAAGGAACATGGGGCCTGCGGCCGCTGATTGGGCGGATATACGCTGATTTCAGGTGCGGGGGAACTAAATGTCATGTAAATAGGTTACCTTTGCAATACGATCAGCCTACGTTATCGATTGTGTGTTCATAGGTATGCGGTTAATTGCTCATCGTTTTTTCATTTCATCATAAGGCAGACTTTATAACTGCGCCGAACACAGGAAGCGATTAGATTGCTTTCCCGTTGTTAGAATTCCATCCTTATACATTTTATTGATTATGTCATTTGACAACTTAGGTCTTAATGCGCCTATTTTAGAAGCATTACGTAACGAGGGATATACACATCCCACGCCTATTCAGGCACAGTCTATTCCGGCTGCATTGCAGGGAAAAGACATTTTGGGTATCGCACAAACCGGCACGGGAAAAACCGCTGCGTTTGCGATCCCGATCATTCAGCGTTTATCCGGGGAACAACTTACCCATAGAAAGATACGCGCACTTATTTTAACACCAACGCGCGAGCTGGCCATCCAGATCGGAGAAAGCTTTACCGTGTACGGAAAGGGTTCACGCATTTGGCATACCGTTATTTTTGGCGGTGTATCACAACATGCACAAACCCTGGCTTTGCAAAAAGGCGTGGATGTATTGATCGCTACCCCTGGTCGTTTGCTCGATCTGATGCAACAGCGATACATTTCGCTAAAAGATCTGGAGGTATTTGTATTGGACGAAGCCGACCGTATGTTGGATATGGGCTTTATTCATGATGTGAAAAAAGTGGTGGCTGCCCTGCCTGCGCAAAAGCAAACACTCTTCTTCAGTGCTACGCTGCCTGCAGAGATCACGCATCTGGCACATAACCTGTTGCATCATCCGGTAAAAGTTACGGTAACACCTGTAGCCTCTACCGTAGATCTGATCGAACAATCGGTGTACCATGTAAAACGCACAAATAAAAAAGCGCTTTTATTGCATGTGATGCGTAGCAACAAAGGAAAAAGTGCATTGGTGTTTACACGCACCAAGCATGGTGCCAATAAAGTGACCAAAGATCTGGTGAAAGCCGGATTCAAAGCAGATGCCATCCATGGCAATAAATCGCAGAACAGCAGACAAACTGCACTGAGCAATTTCAAAAACGGCCAGATACAAATTCTGGTGGCTACTGATATTGCTGCACGCGGCATCGACGTGGAAGAACTGGGACTCGTGATCAATTACGAATTACCCAATATTCCCGAAACGTATGTGCACCGTATAGGCCGCACAGGTCGCGCGGGTGCTCAGGGTATGGCCATTGCGTTTTGTGATGAAGAAGAGCGTGTGTTCCTTCGCGATATAGAAAAGCTTACGGGCAAGAAAATTGCGGTGCGCAATGATCATCCGGAATATGTGAAAGAAACGGTGATCGTTGATTCCACACCTAATCCGGTACAAAAAACACAAACTGCACACTCGCAATCAAAAAGTCATCCGCCGAAATCTAAAATACCCTTTTGGAAAAAGCGGAAAATGAACGCCGGCAGTAGGTAAAGCTGTGCCTGCCGGTGACTCTTGTATTTGCAAAAGCGCATTGTCACCAGCGTGCATGGTCAAATTTCCATATGAACCTTTTCGATCGAAGAAATATTTAACATTTCTCTTTGATCAAATGATTTGATGTTTGGTGCTTAAGATATATTTTTAGGCATCGAACATCAGGCATATGGACCCTATTACAATTTCTGCAGAAGTGCATGCGCCACTAGCGCAAGTCTGGCACGCTTATACTGACCCGCAACACATCATGCAATGGAATCAGGCGAACGACGACTGGCATTGTCCGGCCGCGAGTAACGACCTTCGTGTGGGTGGAAAAATGGTTGCGACCATGGCGGCGAAAGACGGCAGTTTTCAATTTGACTTCGAAGCGATCTACGATGAGATCATTCCGCAGGCGCTATTACATTATCATTTGAGTGATGGCAGGCAGGTGCATATTACCTTTGATGCGCAAGACAGCCATGTATTAGTGACTACCGTATTCGATCCGGAATCAGAAAATCCGATCGACATGCAGCGCGACGGCTGGCAGGCCATTCTCGATAGCTTTAAGCAGCATACAGAGTCGGTATAATTTCACCTTTATCATCATACAGGAAAATGATCGCACCAATTGTCAATTGCTTATGGTTTTACGGCAATGCCGAAGAGGCTGCCACGTATTACACACAGCTTTTTCCCGACGGAAAGATCGGAAATATCCCAAGATACGGCGAAGGTGCCCCCTTCCCTGCCGGAACGGCGATCACGGTACCGTTTTCTATTAATGGGCAGTCGTGGCTTGCTTTAAATGGCAATAAAGATTTTACATTCAATGAATCAGTTTCATTTGTGATCCATTGCGATACGCAGGAAGAAATAGATCATTTCTGGGATAATATGATTGCCGATGGCGGCAAGGCTTCAATGTGTGGCTGGTTGAAAGATAAATTTGGTTTATCCTGGCAGGTGGTGCCCAAAATGCTTGGTGAACGCATGGGCAGTGGTGAACCGTCGCGCTCAGGAAATATGATTAAAGCTATGTTGAAAATGCAAAAGCTGTTGATTACGGAATTAGATGCTGCGTATAACCTATAGCATATAAAGTCATTTTGCCGAGGCGTATCTAAGCAACCAAAATCCGTCTTATTTACCAAATTTCCATCCTATGTTAATGCCGGCACCCGGAATGACATCACCTGAGAAATTGAACGTGTGTTCATTTGATTCAATAGGCTGGTTGTAGATGCTATAATTAAAATAAGCTCCTGCAGATACCTGAAAATATAGTCGTTCACGATCAATTACCTTATAGGAAATATGCGGATATATGATCATTTCCTTGTTCCGGTCGTATGGCGCTATTGTTTGCACTTTGTGAAATACTGATGCCTCTACGCCTCCGCCAAATCGCTTGTATCCATAGGATAACCCGGCTCTGGTGATCAAACCTGTAGAGCCCCACCAATAACTGCTCACCACCCCAACACCAATTGAAGGAGTGATAACATGTTGATTATCAGCGGAAACACTAATATCGTAGGCAATATTTGTGCTTGCACCCAAAAAATTTGATCCACCAGCTTCTAATTCTACTTTCCATTGGGCCAGAAGCGAATGTCCTATGCCGGTAAATAATACAAGTATGCCGATACGCAGATG
>JAYRVB010000102.1:0-3529 GCA_041918775.1 Chitinophagales bacterium | reverse complement strand
CCCGGCACACCACTCACCCTTCGTTTGCATCATGACGATGGCACTACTGATGACATCACAGTAAACCACACCTACAATGCACAACAAATAGAATGGTTCAAAGCAGGAAGCGCGCTGAACCTGATCGGCGATAAATGATCAAATAAAGTAATCACCATAAAAGGCTGTCCCACAAAGACAGCCTTTTTCTTTCAAATAATGTTTATCAACACATTTTCTCAGGTAACAGAATTGTCCATATTCCAGCGAGCAATTTGTTACCCACCGCAAATGCAATCAGCGTTAACCTGTCAAATCAGCGGCCGCAGGCTCAGTGTTCCTTTGTATTTTAGAACAACCACATTGCCTGTCAATATTTGACATCCCCCTGACACCCCACATTTCCCCTAAACAGTATCTTTAAACAATGAAAGGTCTGTCGATATTCGTCTATTGCTTATGTATATATGTAACAGTCCTATCGCAAAATACCTGTTCGATAACGCTGATCAATCGCGCGGAAGCAACTCCACTCGTATTCAGTAATTGTTTTGTCGGTACAGAAAAAACACTTGTGCAAACAGATGCCGATGGTAGGCTTACGCTACCGGAAAACTGCACATTTCCATGTAGCATTTCTGTATACACACTAACCTGTAAACAGGATCTGCTTATTAATAGTTGTGGAGAAACACTTAGTGTTTATTGTCCCGATATCCAATTACCCACAGCAGAATTTACCTGGCTCGATGGCAAGGGCATCATCAAAAAAGCGGCTGCAGCTATTGCAGAGAATTATCCCGACTCCGGCTTTGTGCTCTACGGCTTATACAGAAACTACAAAAACATCAATCACCAGTTGCGCGAACTCACTGAAGCCAGATCCGTGGTTGCCATGCGCGTAGATACAACAGATGGACGTTTACATGCGCGTGAGGCTTTCGGTGTTCGTGCCTTGCGACGTACGCCTTACACTATTCATATCAGCACCTTCTACGATAGGCAAATGGAAGATCTCTTCCTGCAGAATCCGGTCTATCATCCACAATTGTTTCCTATTTCGCCATTATACATCGATCACTGCACTTTTATGATCGATTCAACGGCAAGTACGGATAGTACCTGGACGGTTTTGTATGGCATGCACCATGTGAGCGGCGAAAATCATGGTATCAGCAATTTCAAACCGGAAGATTTTGCCGGCGAAGCTGATGAGACTGGTTATTTTGTGATCCGACGCGATAATTTTGCCATCCTGCAATATGTGCGGGAAAGTGTGAGAGATAAAAAATATGGATATCCGGGACACAATAATTTTTTGCATCCGGATATGCTGTATACCGGAGAATTTATCGAGGCATATTTACAGGTAGATTATACCGAAGTAGATGGCAGGTATATTCCATTGCATATTTTTCATGCCCATACCAACACCTTTACACATGTAGCAACAAACACGCAGGTATACTACGTCACCGACTATAGCGAATGGCACTGCGATTCGGTGACGATGCAGCTTACGCAAAGCGACTATCAGCTTCTGCTGGATTATAAAAACGACCTCCGCATACCTTATACTTACCAGGACCATCATTGGACTTCGTTGCCACCACTGGTATTTGTCGACCGCCAAACACTCGATGCCGCGCTTGAAAAAAACGGAGGTGCTGTTACCTTGTTTGAACAAGGTGGCAGATGAATCGCCCGGACTGACCCTTATCACCGCTCTCTGTAACTCTTGTCATACTGCAAGGCTCTGCCCTGCGGATAACTTTGTATCACCACAAAGTGTGGATTAAAAAACTAACTATGAAAAAGAAACTATTAACCGTGATGACGCTGCTGTTTTTAGGTATTGCAGCTTTTGGACAGTGGTCGACCGACAGCGTGAATACTGCCGGCATCTTTAAGTATGCTGCGGCAAACGGTAATTATGCCGTATTTTCCAATGGAGGGGAGTGGAACACCTTCCATGCCATAACAGGTGTGCATCAATATGGCAATTTTGCCATCTCCCGCCAAATGATCGAAGTAGTGAGTTTAGGCGACAAAGTAATGTTTGCAGGCGGTAAGTATGGCTCCTTTGCCGATCCATTGTATACCAAACAGGTGAACGTATTCAACAGCACCACCAACACCTGGTCAACCTGGAATATGGGTACTGCCAGAGAAGTAGGCGGTGCAGCAGGCACAGGCAACAAAGTCGTGTTTGCCGGAGGTACCGGAAGAAGTGATATCGCCGGACCTGTGTATATGTATAACAAGGTGGATATATTCGACATCAATACCGGTGCCCGATCATCCGGAAAATTATCCAAAGCACGCACGAATATCGCCGCCGGTGCCGCTGGCAATAAAGTTGTGTTTGTAGGTGGCTGGTATTGGGATATGATGTATAGTACCGTATACTCCAACAAAGCGGATATTTATGATGTAAGTACCGGTTTATGGACATCCACCACACTGGCAAAAAAACGCGACAATATCAGTGTGGCTGTAGTTGGAGATAAGATCATTTTTGCCGGAGGTACCAACAATACAGGCAACCTCAATACCGTAGATATTTACAATGCCACCACCAATACATGGTCATCCACCACTATGCCGGTAGCAGGTTACGGTTTTGTAAGTGCAGTGATCGGAAATGAGGCCTTTTTTGCCGGAAATATGGGTGGCGCACCGGAAATGGTGTATCGCTACAATACGGTAACAAATACGTGGTCATCTTTTGCGCTTCCAACAGCGCTGTCCGGATTTTCATGTAGTGTGCTCGATGGTCGACTCATCTTTGCCGGAGGCACCATTCCTGCAACCTATACCTATAGTAATCTGGTGCAGATCTTTGATCCCATTACAAATACCTGGAGCACCGAATACTTAAGTATGGCTCGCACCAGTGTTAGCGCATTGAGCATCGGAAACAAGGGCTATTTTGCCGGAGGTTTGATCACCTATGGCTATCCAACATCCGTGTATACCAGGCGTGTTGACCTGTTTGCCGCGCCATTCCGCATGGGAGACAAGCCTGCCTCAGACGCCGACTGGCAAATGCTGCTCTATCCAAATCCTGCGAATCAATATGTTACCATTGCCGTAAATATGGAAAGCGCGCTGCCACTGATCGTACAGTTTGTCGACAGAAACGGAGTGATCGTATTTAGCGGTGAATTATATGAATCGCATACACGCATTGATGTAAATATGCTTCCTTCAGGAATGTATATGGTGCGATTGATCGATGCGGAACAACATCAACAGATTGGTAAGCTTATCAAAAAATAGCATTAGACAATGCACAAAAAACCTGCGACATTTGTGTCGCAGGTTTTTTTTAATCCATACCGATATGCGTATTCACTTATTGATCTGTTTTTTCCTTGCTGCAGGCACTTTACATGCACAATCCACCTTTTCGAAGGTCAATATCGGCGGCTCAGGTTGTGCCTTCTATGCACCGGGTGATCCACTGATCGATTCCTTTTACTCCGACGACAGCAGTATCGTATATGCCGGTGAGTCGGAACTCGATAGTTTGCATTATTTCATTATT
>JAYRVB010000101.1:0-2694 GCA_041918775.1 Chitinophagales bacterium | reverse complement strand
TGCCTGTAACCTTCATCAACAAAAAGGATTACAATGCGCATCGCATTATGCGCGCTATCGATCACAATACCATTATCACCAAATTACAACCCGAAACACTGGCCGATCCATCGGAAGTATTCAGACCCTATGAACGCTTGTATGAGGATTTCGGCGATCATGGATTCCTGCTGGAGAATGCGCGCGCCTTGCTGGAAGAATGCACTTTCGACTTTACTTACCATACCAACAAAAACATAAAATCCTTCAGCGGAAACGAAGCCGATGATGTGAACCAACTGCTGCAACTCACCTATGAAGGGGTGCGCAAAAGATACGGCCGACTCACCAAAACCATACAGGACCGCATCAATAAAGAACTGGAGATCATTATCCAGAAAGGATTCGTATCCTATTTTTTAATTAACTGGGATATCATACGTTATGCACACAGCCAACAGTATTTCACCATTGGCAGAGGCAGTGGCGCAAATAGTCTGATCGCCTATTGCATTGGCATCACCGATGTTGACCCCATTGAACTCGATCTGTATTTTGAACGCTTCATTAATTTATTTCGCGAAACACCACCCGATTTCGATCTGGATTTTTCGTGGAAAGATCGCGATGATGTGACGCGCTATATTTTCGAACGCTACGGACATGAACACACCGTGCTGCTGGCCACATATACCACCTTTAAGAGTCGCTCCTTTATTCGCGAGGTAGCCAAAACATTCGGTCTGCCGAAATATGAGATCGATGCCATGATCAAAAACTATGGAGAATCCATCTTTGGCGACAGCATACATATACCGGACAAAATTGCGCGCAGTATTTACAGCTATGGAAGCTATGTGCAGGGCAATCCCAATTATCTCGGTATTCATGCAGGTGGTGTGCTGATATCGGAGCTACCTGTGTATTACTACACAGCCACACATCTCCCACCCAAAGGATTTCCGACCACGCAATTCGATATGCATGTGGCGGAGGATATCGGCTTATATAAATTCGATATTCTCAGTCAGCGCGGACTCGGTCACATCAAAGAATCCGTTGAGATCGTGAAAGAAAATCAGGGGGTGGACATCGACATCACGCGTGTGCAGGATTTCAAAAAAGATCCTGTGCTGAACAATAATCTGGTGAAGGGAAATACGATCGGCTGTTTTTACATCGAATCTCCCGCTATGCGCAGTCTGTTGAATAAATTATTGTGCGATAATTACCTCACCTTGGTGGCGGCGAGTTCTATTATTCGTCCGGGTGTTGCGCAATCGGGTATGATGGATGAATATATTCGCCGGCACCGCTTCCCGGAAGAACGCAAGCGCATCCATCCGGTAATGGGAGATATCATGCCCGATACGTATGGCGTGATGGTATATCAGGAAGACGTGATCAAGGTGGCGCACTATTTTGCGAAACTCACGTTGAGCGAAGCAGATGTGTTGCGCAGAGGTATGAGTGGAAAAAGCAGGAGCAAGGATGAATTCCAGCGCATTAAAACAAAATATTTTGAGAACTGTGCGCAACTTGGTTACGATAAAGCACTGGCTGCTGATGTGTGGCATCAGATAGAGAGTTTTGCGGGTTATTCATTTGCAAAAGGGCATTCTGCATCCTATGCTGTGGAGAGTTATCAGAGTTTGCATCTTAAAAGTTATTACCCATTAGAATTCATGGTTGCGGTGATCAATAATTTCGGCGGCTATTACAGCACCGAACTCTATTTTCACGAAGCGCGGAAAAGTGGTGCACATATTGAGGCCCCATGTGTCAATAACAGCAATTACAATACTTCAATTCGCGGCACTACTATTTATGTTGGCTTTGTGCATCTGACCGGGTTGGAATCGGCGCTGGCAGAACATTTTCTTGCAGAACGCGCGCGCAATGGTGCATTTACGTCTATGGATAATTTTCTTGACCGCGTGGCCATTCATCTGGAGCAGTTAGAAATACTTATCACCATCAATGCATTCCGATTCACCGGCATTTCGAAGCGTGAATTATTGATAGAGGCCTATACGCGTTTCAACAAAACAAAAAAGACCATTCCAGAAAGCACCTTGTTTGAAAAAGTGGCTCCGGTCAAATACAGTTTTCCGGCCTTACATCACGATGTGCGTTCTGATGCATGGGATGAGATCAAACTTTTGGGATTCCCCCTCTCCTCCCCTTTCCTACTCATTGATGACCCGATGTTCCGCAACAGAACATTTATGCGCACGATAGATTTTCCGAAATACGTTGGCAAAACCGTGGAGATCATTGGCTACCTCATTACCACCAAACGCACGAGCACCAAAAACGGAGAACCCATGTATCTGGGCACCTTCATTGATGAAGATGGTAACTGGTTAGATACCGCCCATTTCCCGGCCGTTGCTAAACAATACCGTTTCAAGGGCAAGGCTTGCTATCTACTCAAAGGCCGCATACAGGAAAGCTTTCAGGCATATACACTCATTGTCTCAGAAATGCATCATTTGCATATGTGGGTGGATGAGTAGGAAACCTCATCTACGAACATTGAAAGGCATTTTCGTGTATTACCTTACAACTGCCATGGTTTTGGTTGCTGCGATTTTTCCATCTAAAATGAGTGAATAGGTGTAAGCACCGATGCTCAATTGACCTACATCAACAGACACACTCCCATAACCGGCTTTAATACCAAATTCCTTTATCAATGTACCATTGTAGTTT
>JAYRVB010000100.1:0-4294 GCA_041918775.1 Chitinophagales bacterium | reverse complement strand
GCTATGGGGCTAATTACATGAGCCCTAATACTACTTTCGGCACTATCGGTATTGATTATTTCAGTACATTAAATACCATGCATCCGGAGGAGATTGCGCGAATGCAAACAATAAAAACTTTCTTGGATGCGAATTTTGACAGGTCTGTAACGGACATACCGGGAATAACTAATACCGAAGAACAAAGGCAGCAAATACAGGACTTTACGCTCCAACTTTTACAAGGAGCAATTCCAATTGAGTTTCCATTGCCTGTGGGAGTTGGATATGATCAATTGACCGGCGATCTGGCAAATATCGCTGTATCATGGAAAGTGTTGCAGCAATTCCATCCTGAACTAACAGTGATCAATACAACAAATCTGGATATTTGTCACACCAATTTTAGCGAGTACATCACCAATTTGCATAAAGCAGATTTCGGTGTGGGATGGTTGTGGGATAAAATTCAAAGCGATCCTGTTTTGGCCAATGATACGATCATGATCTGTGTTCCTGAACACGGAAGGAACATGGTGCAGAATACCATTCCGGATGCCAATGGTTTATTTGCCTACGACCATACAAATGATGAGAATTCGAGAGATATATTCTGTTTGGTAGTGGGTCCTCCTTCGGTTGTGAATCAGGGACTGGTCATGGGCACTGAAGAAGATCCGGTTGGCGAAACCATAGATGTAGTGCCTACCATTGCCCATATACTGGGTTTTAAAGAAGCTATTCCTCCCGGGTATCTCCCCGGAACTGTCCTTGAATCTGCTTTTGTATGATGCGCACAAGAATGATATATGCATGCATAGTACTCACCAGCCTGGGCGCCATACTTTTCCAGGCTTGTCAGAAGGAGTATATACGCCTTGAACCAGAACTGCCTGCAAATCCATTCGACAATGATGAAGTGGATGGTGGGGTAGATACTGTGACAATCGATTCTTCGAGTTTTCTCGGATTGCAAACGTATATTTTTTCGACAACCTGTGCGGTGCCCGGCTGTCACGATGGCACCTTCGAACCTGATTTCAGAACGTTACAAAGCAGCTATAATACTTTGGTATATGCTCCTGTGATCAAGAATGATGATGCAGGTACTTTCACCTATCGTGTGGAACCGGGCGATACAGCGATGAGTTGGTTGCACGAGCGTATCACCACTGATGATCCTGTGTTAGGGCGCATGCCTTTATATGATACCCTGTATCCTGAAGAACGCGAAGCCATCACACAATGGATTTTGGATGGTGCACCGGATGTGTTTGGTAATTCACCGGCCTTGCCCGACTACCAGCCGAACACTTACGGATATATCTGCTACGCAGGAGATACAAGTGGCATTCGCCTGGATACCAATCGCGCTGATTTCATCATGCCGGTGATCCTGCCACAAAACAGCGATGTGCAATTCTGGTTTGGCCTGACTGATATCAATGCTGCAGGTGAGTATGAGTTGCCTTCGGAGATCGTGCAAAAATATGTGCGCATATCACAGGATTATTATTTGCAAACAGATTATACAGAGTACGAGATCGAACTGGAACCTGATTTCGCTCCGTTCTATGGTCCGGTGTTTTATGATCCGCTGTTAGAGGTGCCTTATTGGCATCATATCACTATCGACACAGATGATTTTGAAACGGGCAAACTCTATTTTATGCGCGTGTATCTCCAGGATGAAGCACATCCATTTGTTACCGAGATCCCGGATGATTCGCAAATTTATATTCAGTACTATTTTACTTTCCGCATCGAATGAAACGCGCTATTTATATCAGTATAATCAGCACTGCATTGCTCATGGCATGTAAGCAGGATGACGATGTTATCTCAGACCCGGTCTCTGAGGTGCCGAATATCGAATTATGGGCAAGCGGTCCGGGCACCGTGGTCGCCTTAAAGGATTCCATTGTGTTTGTGATCCATTATATCGATGGAGATGGGGACCTCGGATACAATTCGCCTGACTCACTATCGCTATATGTTACTGATAATCGCATCGGGTTGACAGAATCCATGTTTGTTCCCTTACTGGCTCCGGAAGATGCCGGAGTGGCTATCCAGGGAGAGTTATCGGTAGAACTCCACAATACCATACTGATAGACCCCGAAGCGGAGAGCGAAACCGTCACCTTCGATATCGTCCTGCGCGATCGGGCAGGCCATTTCAGCAACACCATCACCTCGCCTCCCTTCACCGTGGTTCCTGAATAGTGCAAAAACGGTGAGTAAAATCACTCTTTCGAGGTGGGTTAATGACAAATTCATGACAAAGCCACGGTCGGCTGTTTTGAACTTTGCACCGGCAATGGAAGTTGCCTAAAGCAGAGGAGAAAGCGACCGTGAATCAGTATAAAGTACTTACCGTAACCCACCACCAGGTGCCTGTAGACCAGCTCCAGCACTTTATTGTGCCTGCCGATAAGCAGAGCAGCGACTATCAGGAGCGTTTACACACCATCAAGCAGACATTGCACATCGATGAATTGATGTATCTGAACACCTGTAATCGGGTAACTTACTTCTTTACCACCACCAAACCCCTTGATCGGGCCTTTACTGCCACTTTCTTTAAAACGGTGAATCCGCATTTTGAGGCATGCAATACTGTGCATACCATAGCCTATGAAGGACTGGATGCTTTACAGCATATGTGTGAGGTAGGCGCCTCGCTCGATTCTATGGTAGTAGGGGAGTATGAGATCATCAGACAATTACGCGTGGCCTATGATGAATCGAATGCACTGCAATTGACCGGCGACGATATCCGCCTGGCAATGAAGATGCTCATCCCTGCGGCAAAGCGCATTTATACCGAAACAGGCATTACAGACAAGCCTGTATCCATTGTTTCACTGGCGGCTGCGCGCATTCGTGCACTTCAACTTTCTGAACATGCACGTATCCTCCTGATCGGTGCAGGCGAAACCAATACACATATGTCGGCTTATTTGCGAGATATGGGTTTCCATGATTTTACCGTGTATAATCGCACCCTCGCAAATGGGGAAAAATTAGCCCGGCATATTGGCGGCACTGCTTATCCGCTCGATAAACTGCCTGAACATGCCGGTGGATTTGACGTGATCGTTTCCTGTACCGGTGCAGTGCATACACCACTCACATGTGAAGTGTATCGGCAAATGTTGCAGGGAGATACCACGCGCAAGGTCATTATTGATCTCGCCATTCCAACAGATATCGATCCGCGTATTCCTGTTGAGTGTGCTGTAGAATATATCAATATTGATGACCTCCGTATTGTGGCTAAGAAAAACATGGAGCTGCGGAAAACGGAAGTGGTTAAGGCCAAACAATTGGTTCACGACTTTGTAAAGGAATTTCAAAGTGTATACATCGAACGCCTCGTAGAAAAAGCCCATAGTCAGATCCCACTGAAATTACGTGAGATACGCAATAAAGCCATTGACGAAGTGTATGCACGCGAGGTTGATCAGCTTGACCCACAGGCAAGAGAAGTATTGGACAAGGTGATGGATTACCTCGAAAAAAAGTACCTGGCCCTTACCATGGCTTCGTCTAAAAATGCAATGCGCGGACCACAAGCATGAATTCGCCACGCACGCATGTGATCATCGGTTCAAGAGGAAGTGAACTTGCCCTGTGGCAGGCACATTTTTTACAGAATGCACTTTCCTCCATCGGATATACTTCCGAGATCGAGATCATTAAAACACAAGGTGATGCCATACAACACCTCAGTTTGGAAAAACTGGAAGGGAAAGGATTTTTCACAAAAGAAATAGAAGACGCACTATTGGAAGGCAGGGTAGATGTTGCCGTGCATTCTCATAAAGACCTGCCAACGGCTTCAACACCTGGTTTAATGATCGCTGCTGTATCGCATCGCGAAGATCCTGCCGAGCTCTTGTTGATCAGGAAGGATAAGGTAGATGCTACTCAGCCGCTTTCCCTCATGGCAAATGCCACGGTTGGAACCAGCAGTTCACGACGTGCGATACAGATGCATTTGATCAGACCCGATATTGCTTTAGCAGATATCCGTGGCAACGTACCAACGCGCATCCGCAAATTGCGCGAAGGACAATTTGATGCCATCTTATTGGCCTATGCCGGTGTGCATCGTCTGCAATTGAACCTCGAAGATCTCGAAGTGATCAAACTTGATCCAAAACAATTTATTCCTGCGCCGGCGCAGGGTGTACTTGCTTTTCAATGCAGGGAAAATGATACAGAGATGCGCCGGATATTAGCGCAATTACATCAACCCGATGTGCAACAAACCGTACAGGTGGAACGCAAAGTGATGCAATTATTTAAT
>JAYRVB010000099.1:0-6802 GCA_041918775.1 Chitinophagales bacterium | reverse complement strand
GTGGCCTGACAGGGTATTGCAACCGACCCGGAATATTTAACATCTTACTTTAGGTATTTATAGAATATTCCGTATACTTGTATACAAATCCTTTCCAAATGAAACCTTACTTCTCTGTTACACATCACGCTAAAGCCTTTCTGTTAGGCGCAGCAATTTGTTTGGGATCGGCTATTCAGGCTCAATCCTACATTCAATCTACTTGCGATTACGCTCCCCTTGCAACAGAGGGTACTTTGTTGTGTTTAGGTGACGATATGGTGAGCGGAGCCGTTCCTATTGGCTTCACCTTCAATTTTTATGAGACGCCATTCACTGATTGCTATGTCAGTTCTAATGGATACCTCTCTTTTACTGCCGGTTTGGGTAGTGCATGTTGCACAGGCCAGATCTTGCCGAATGCCACCTATGTAAATAGTATTTTCTTTGGACAAGAGGATCTTGACCCGAATACCTGTGTGGATGGCGATATCAGCTATTATACAACAGGTGCGCCGGGCAGCCAGATATTCGTATTGAGTTTTGTGGATGTGCCACATTACCCCGGTCCTGAGGGGACCTTCCCGGTAACCGTTCAGGTGCAATTATATGAAGGCACTGACGAGATCCGCATTGTAACAACAGAGTGGAACTCTGATGGTGGTTTTGCCACTATGGGACTTAACCACAATGGTACAGAAGCAGACATCGTTGCAGGTCGCAATAGCGAAGTGTGGAGTGCTTTCGATGAATGTATCAGCTTTTTGCCTGATGGTTTGCCTGATGAGGGCTGTACCGATCCAGACGCAGTAAACTATGATCCGGGCGCTGAAGTGGATAATGGAACATGCTTTTACGGTTATACCTACTCTACCTGCGATTTTGCCCCTATGGCAAGCGAAGGAACTGTCGTGTGTTTAGGTGATGATGCTTGGAGTGCAGGTATTGATATGGGATTTGACTTTTACTACTATGGAGTGCCTCATAATACAGCCTATATAGGTTCTAATGGTTTGGTTTCATTCCAGACAGGTTTAGGAAGTGGATGTTGCACTGGTCAGGTGTTGCCTAACGGTACATACATCAATACCATTTTTGTTGGTCAGGAAGACCTTGACCCTAACTCCTGTGTAGATGGTGAGATCAATTATTACACTACTGGTGACCCGGGCTCACGCATATTTGTGGTGAATTATAATGTCGTTCCACATTATCCTGGTCCTGCAGGCACTTTCCCTACAACCATGCAATTGCAATTACATGAAGCTACCGGCGAAGTGAAGATCGTGGTAACCGAATGGAACTCTGATGGAGGCGCTGCTACCATGGGATTGAACTACAATGCTACTGTGGCCGACTGGGTACCGGATCGCAACAGTGCTGTTTGGGATGCTTTTGACGAATGTCATTCATGGTTGCCAATTGGTGGTCTGCCTGAAGTATGCGAAATTCCTTCCGGATTATATGTTGATGGCATTACTGACAATGACGCTGTTCTGCATTGGACTGCTGTTGATGGTGCTGACCAATATCGTGTTACATTCCGCAATACCGCAACCGGCGATCTTGCTACGCGTAAATCGGGTACAAACATGTATACGATCACAGACGTACTCGAACCATTAACTACTTATGCGTTCCGTGTGAAAACAGTATGTTATGATGATCTGGAAGTTGTTTCAGATCCTTCTGCATGGTTCTATTTTACTACCCTGGGTCGTATTGGAGAAGCTACTGGTAATGTTACTATGTATCCGAATCCAAACAATGGTTCGTTTACTTTGCAACTCAATGGTTTGGAAAATAATGAGATGCAATTACAAGTATACGATGCCGTTGGTAACGTGATCATGTCACGTGTGATCAATGTGCAGTCAGCCAACTACACAGAAATGGTTACATTGGAAGTACCTTCCGGCATGTATTACATTAATTTGAATAACGAAACCACACAACTCACCTATCCGGTAGTTGTACAGAAATAAAACAATTATGCGCGTGGCACCCGATCATCGGGTGCCACGCTTCATTTATATTATTTTTATTAATTTTATTTTCTCACTAAACAAACACGTATGATACATTTGAACTTGACCAAGCGGATCACTTCCGCACTCGCCGTGATCCTGATCTCGGCAACTGCGTCTTTTGCGCAGTATTGTACCCCTGTGTACACAACAGGCACCGGCGCCGGTGATTACATCGATGGCGTAGCAGTAGGTGATATTTCTAACCTATTCAGTGGTGTGGCCATAACAGGCGTTGGATATTCCGACTACACAGCACTTTCTACTGATCTTACAGTGGGTATGACTTACACGATGTCACTCACAAATAACCCAACATGGTCACAGACTTACACAGCATGGATCGATTATAACCATGACATGGTGTTTTCTGTGGATGAAGTATTGGGCAGTATCGGACTTTTTGGTGGTGGATCAGGCTCTATCACATTTACAGTGCCTACTGGCGTTATGGGTGGTGCTACCAGAATGCGCGTAAGATGTATCTATCCTTCGGGATTACTTACACCGTTGGATCCTTGTGCTTCTGCTACTTATGGTGAAGCTGAAGATTATACTGTTAACATCATGGGCGGTGCCGCAAATGATGTGGGTGTAGTAGACATCACTAACCCTGTTTCAGGTGTTACTTTAGGTTTGGAAGATGTAACCGTTACAATCCAAAACTTTGGTTCTGAACCTGCTAGCGGTTTCTCTGTGTATTATCAGGTTGATGGTGGTATCGTTACCGGTGGTATGTATATGGGTACAATTGATCCATATAGCACTGCTACTTGGACTGCACCTGAAGGCTATGACTTCAGCGCAGATGGTTGCTACGACATCACTGCATGGACAGAATATGGTGCAGATGAAATCGTAGATAACGACGATTATACTGAAACAGTATGTAACCTCGGTCCGATCACAGGAACTGGAGCTATCTACATTTATTCAAATACCACAGGTGGTGAGCCTTGGTTCACAACGAACAACTCTACAGCTATGACCACCGTATTTGGTGCTGAAGGTGTGGGTTGGAACCGTGCTTTCTATGAAACACTTGATCCATTATCTGTATTCAGTTCAGATAATTGCTTTGTATTTATGGAAGGTTCTGATGGCCACGCTGCTGAATTGGAATCATTCCTTGCTGCCAACGGAACTACCATTGAAAACTGGGTAGCTTCAGGTGGTAAATTATTATTGAACGCTGCACCGAACGAAGGTGATGGTATGAGCTTTGGCTTTGGTGGAACGTCATTGATCTATGCTTATTTCACTAGCAATGCAACCGCACTTGACCCAGGTCATCCAATCTTTAACGGTCCTTATACACCTGCCGGAACTGACTACTCAGGTACATCTTTTGGACATGCAAGAGTTACCGGTACAGGTTTGACTAACCTGATGGAAGACCTCTTCGGTCCTGGTAACATTGTACTTGCTGAAAAAGCCTGGGGTGATGGACATGTAATGTTTGGTGGTATGACTACTGATAACTGGCATGATCCGGATCCAAACGCAGCTAACCTGCGCGCAAACATCATCGCTTATCTGAGCTGTGTAGAGATCATGATCTGTCCTGTTCCTACAGGCTTATATGTTGATGGAATCACAGATAACGACGCTATGATCCATTGGGATGTTATGGAAGGTGCAGATAACTATCGTGTGACCCTGCAAAATACCTTTACTGGTAATATTGCAACTCGCGTAGCTGAAACCAATATGTACGACTGTACAGATAAACTGGAATCACTTACTACTTATGCAACTCGCGTAAAAACGATATGCTATGAAGAAATGGGCGATAAATCAGCTCCTTCTGAATGGGTATACTTTACTACTTTGGGACGTATGGGTGATGTGAACGGTTTTGTTTCATTGTATCCAAATCCAAACAACGGTACCTTTACCGTTAATGTGAACGGACTCGATGGCAACGCCTTTACATTGCAGGTATTGTCAGCAACCGGACAAGTTGTATACAGCAGCAATATCCAGGTAAATGGTGACAACCACGCAGAGCTTATCTCTTTAGATAATATCGCTGCCGGTATGTATCAGGTAAGCCTGAAAAACGAAGAACATACGATCAATTACAGCATCGTAGTGACTAAGTAATAGGCAGATAATGCCAATGAAAAGGGCGGTCCATTTGGATCGCCCTTTTTTCGTAGTAGATTTCCTGCCCATCCTTACAAATTTGCACCCTTAGTTTTGTGTTTTTTGGGAAAATCTTACCTTAGTGTACTTATTTCATCATGAAATTTTTAATATGAGAACAGTTTTACGCAACTTGCTCGGAATGGCGCTCATAGGCGCGTCTTCCCTGGCCTACGGTCAAACGTACACCGTTGGCACAAACAATGGTACGAACACCACCACTTCGTATCCTACACCTTTTGGTGATTATTACAAAACACAGCGTGCACAGTATCTGTATCGCTCTGATGAATTGGTTGCTGCCGGAATGGGCGCAGGCGATATCACTTCAGTAGCTTTCACAGTTTCTTTGCCATACATCATCACTGATATCGATGGTGGTGTAACTGAGAACTACACGATCAAGATCCTCAGCACCGGTGTAACCAGCCTTTCAACTACATTGTGGGAATCAGGAGCTACTACAGTGTGGGGTCCAAGTAACTACATCCCTGTTGAAGGTGTGAATACCTTTACGCTTGCGTCTCCATTTTATTGGGATGGTGCAAGCAACCTGATCATCGAGATTTGCGGTGGTCTTCCTGCAGGTGAGTGGGAAGAAAATGCCCAAGTGATCTGGACTACAGGTTTGGCATTCAATGGTTCACATACTTTCCGTTCTGATATTGAGCCTGCTGTTTGCGACTATAGCGGCGCTACTTTCTCGGGAACAGCTACTAACCGTCCACAGATCATTTTCGGTGCTGCGGCGGCTACTGATTGCGAAGGAACTCCTGTAGCAGGTGCTGCAAGCTCTGATATGGGTTCTGTTTGTCCTACCGACATGTTCACAGTATCTATCGATCCAACTGTTGCCGGTGGTATTACTTATCAGTGGGCTTCTTCAGCTGATGGCGTTACCTATAGCGATATCCTTGGTGCAACAGGTCCTTCTTACACTACTTCTCAGGCTTCTGCCACTTACTATCAGTGTACAGTAACTTGTACGCCATCAGGTGAATCTTCAGTATCTGATGCTACTTATGTGATGATGAATGCTGCAATGGATTGCTATTGCGAGCCTACATACACAACAGGTACCGGTTTTGGCGATTATCTTGAGAACGTAACTTTAGGTGCTATCAACAATACAACAGGTGCGGGCCCTGCTCCTTATTACACCTATTTTGAAGGTGTGAGCACAGATGTTGAATTGGAAGGAACCTACACTATTTATGCTACCGTTGGTACTTATACCTTCAATGACGTTGCTGCATGGATTGATTATAACCATGATGGTGCGTTTGATGAAGTAACCGAAAAACTCGGTCAGGTGGATAACGTGGGTGCCAGCGGCATCGCTGAGATCACTTTCACCATTCCGGTTTCAGCCATGACAGGCGCTACTCGTCTGCGTGTTCGTGAAGCTGACCAGGGTCTTACTATCGAATCTTGCGAAACATTAACTTACGGCGAAACTGAAGACTATGATATCAATATCATTCCTTCAACTTGTCCTATGGTTACTGATCTTTACGTAGATGGTATCACAGATAACGATGCAGTAATGCATTGGACTGGCGTAGATGGCGCTGAGCAGTATCGTATCACTTTGTGGAATACAGTTACTGGTCAAATGGCTAGAAAAGGTGTTACTACTACATCTTACGAGTCTATCGACAACCTGACTCCACTTACTACTTATGCTTTCCGCGTTAAAACAGTATGTTATGACGAAGAAGTTGTAGGTGCTCCAACTGAATGGGTATACTGGACTACACTCGGTCGTGAAGGTGATATGAGCAATGGTTCTGCCTTCTTGTATCCAAACCCATCAAATGGCGTGTTTACACTCCAGTTGAACAACATGGAAGCAAATACTTACACTATGCAGGTATTTGATGCATTGGGTAATGCTGTGATGATGAAAAACATCGATGTAACAGGTACTCAGTACACTGAAAACATCGACCTTTCTCACTTATCAAGCGGTATGTATCACATTCAGGTATATAATAGCTCAGTGAACATGAGCTACCCTGCAGTGATCCAGAAATAATTTAAATTACAGTTCTTTAAGGCCGGTCATAGGATTATGACCGGCCTTATTTTTTATACATGGTTGCGTTTAAACACGCACATCCTGAGTGTCTTTCCCTTAAATGGATATTGACATTTTCGCACTCGAATACTCAACTCCTGAAAAGGCGCATATTGAATAAGAACTGCCTTGCGTGCAATCAGTCAATGGGGATTGCTGAGACTGTTACAATGAATTGAGTGATGCTTAAGCAGGTAAGATGACTATCACATGATTTATGGGATGTCTAAATACTTGTGCGTTTGCAAAGTGACACGCCATTGCGGGTGTGTTTTCACATAATCAACGATAAGTGGCATCATTGAATTTTTTTTGCTCCATTCCGGTTGAAGAAACAATTGACTTGTATCGGATACTGTTGCTGCATGTGTTTCAGCAAAGTCAAAATCGGAAGGATGAAAGATCACACATTTTAATTCGTGTGCCATTTGTGCAACTTCCGGCAGTGCAGCTTTGAATTTTTTTGGTGAGAAGGTGATCCAATCCCAGGTGCCGCTCAGTGGATGTGCACCACTTGTTTCCAGATGTGTGGCAAATCCTGCTTGTTTGAATTGGTCTGTTAGTGCGG
>JAYRVB010000098.1:0-2351 GCA_041918775.1 Chitinophagales bacterium | reverse complement strand
TCCTACTGCCAGAGATAATCCTGTTGGTCCGGCAGGAGTGGATTCTTCGCCCTGGCTCATGACGTGGTCGAGGGGGAAGGGCACTATTTTGAGAAAGTAGGTGGCCACCGGCATATAATCTCCGGCGCCGTCGGGTAATATCCCTGCGCGCAGGATCACATCTACCGGAAATAAAAAGATCAGGAAGATAATGACAGCTAAACCGGTGCGTTTAAATAAAGTGCCAAAAAACAAACCCATGCTCATCATCCCCAGCGACTGAATTAAATACGCGAAGATGAAGCCGCTGTGTTCAAACATGCGCGCTTTGTTTTCTGCATCAGAAAATACCATGCCGCCGATCATGCCGGAAATACTTAATACGATGGTGCTGATGATACTGAGTGTAATAATGAGCAGGATCTTCGCCTGAACGGTTTCGGTGCGCTGCAATCCGTCGATTACGTTTTGTCGCAGGGTGCGATAGGTGTATTCATTACAGGTAACGAATATCACGAGGATGGCTAATATGATATTGAAGTAGCAGGCATATAATGTGTAGTAATTCCAGATATTCGGAAATCCGATCACATCAGCCGGTGTGAGGTTTACGGTTGCGGCAATACCCTTGCCACCAACGAGCCACAACACCATGAGCAATAAATAAATGAGGAATAATATTTTGAACGTGCGATACGGTATAAGTTTCAACAGTTCTATGCGAAGTAATCGAAGCATGGTATTTATTCGGCGGTTAATTCAAGGAATTGTTCTTCAAGACGTTTTTTGCGTGCAACCAGGTGCGAGAGATAGATCTGTTTATCGGCAAAATATTTATTTAATGCCGATGCATCAAATCCTTCATCCACGTGCAGGATGATCATGTTGTTTGCCATTTCGCTGCGTTTGATATTCGGATAGCGATCCAAAGCCTGCAGCACCTGTTGTGGATCGGCAGAGGATAATTCTACCTGATCTTCCCCTTTCAATAATTCGGCAACAGTACCTTGTGCAAGTAAATTTCCTTTTTTGATCACACTTACGTGTGTACATACTTTTTCTACTTCATCCAAAATGTGACTGGCCAAAATGATGGTTCTGCCTTGTGCAGATTGCTGGCGAATAAAATCGCGCACTTCGGCGATCCCCTGTGGGTCGAGGCCATTGGTTGGTTCATCGAGCAACAATACATCCGGGTTACCCAGCAGTGCAGAAGCGAGTGCGAGTCGCTGACGCATACCGAGTGAGTAGGTTCTGGCCTGACTTTTTTTACGATCCAGGAGATTTACCGAGGCCAGCACAGCATCGATCTCTTTTTCATCCACTCCTTTGATGCGGGCCACCACACGGAGGTTTTGTTCGCCGGTGAGGTAGGGGTAGAAATTGGGCTGCTCAAGCAGAGAGCCGATGCGTTTGCGGTTATCGTCGCCCTGGCCTTTGCCAAACCACGAAAAACTGCCGGAAGTAGGGTGGGTAATGCCTAAAAGCATACCGAGGGTAGTGGTTTTGCCGCTTCCGTTCGGTCCAAGGATACCGTATACAGATCCTTTTTGCACGGCGAGATCCAATCCATTTACCGCTTTAATGGGACCGTAGTGTTTTTTCAACTGGACGGTCACTAATACAGGTTCCAAATTGTGTTATGTTTGAGTGTAAAAGTAATGAGCGTTTATGCAATTATCCTATTGCGTGTTTGTCTATAACGAATGATTCGAGCCCAATGTTACAACCCTTTCACCAAACCGAATTACTCGAAGCCGGCTGCGATGAAGCGGGTCGCGGTTGTTTAGCCGGGCCTGTGGTAGCGGCATCGGTGATCTTACCGCGCGATTTTTATCATCCGCTGCTCAACGATTCCAAGCAACTCTCTGAAGCTGCCCGCAACACACTGGCGCCCATCATTCGCGAAAACGCTGTAGCCTGGGCTATTGGTATCTGCGACCATAAAGAGATCGACAAACTCAATATCCTGCGCGCCAGTTTTGCTGCCATGCATAAAGCGGTTGCACAATTACAGATGAAACCACAATTATTACTCATCGACGGCAATCGCTTCCACAAATACCCCGGCATCCCGCACCTTACCATCATCAAAGGTGATGCCATTTATGCGAGCATTGCCGCAGCCAGTATATTAGCCAAAACACATCGCGATGCCATCATGCAGGAATTACACAATGAAATTCCCGTCTACAACTGGGCTTCCAACAAAGGCTATCCCACCGCTGAACATCGCGAAGCAATACGCGCTTATGGAGAATCGAAATATCATCGTCTTACATTTAAATTATTGCCCGAACAGGAAAGGGAGTTGTTTGAAAGATTTGAAGATTCGAAGGGGTGAAGGTTGAAGGTTGAGTGTTGAAGGTTGT
>JAYRVB010000097.1:0-4466 GCA_041918775.1 Chitinophagales bacterium | reverse complement strand
TTTTGATCCACATGCATGGTGTATTCGCTGCTGAGTGGCGGTGTTTTTAACACGAGTGGTTTTTCTTTGTTGCCGATCTTGTAAGCCATAGAGAAAGGTTATTTGATTTCAAATATACGTATTGGAAATATTGTCACCCCCATTGAAGTGCAATGACCGGGTTTGTGCATACTAAATTAATATATATGCCTTCCTTTTCTGTATATCGGAAAAAAATTTAACCTAAAGTAACAAAACAAGGCAACAAACCTACCCCTTTTTGGCGCCCTTCATCTTGACAAAAAGTTGTTTCCGTTTACAGACTAATCGAGTTTTATCATAATACACCGTGCACCAGGTGCCGCTTTCATCGAGTGGTTTCTCAAAGCCGGCATGTGAAAACTGATGCGCGTTTGGATCTTCTTCTTTCAGTTTCTTCAGGTATCGCGGCATGAAGTGATCGAACATGCGTGAAAATTCTGTGAAATAAATATCTGCAACGCGCTTATCGCCTTTTACAATGAGCATGTTTTCATCATTGCTTTTCAGCGACTCATCGCTGAAGTTTGCAGAACCGGAAACCACCACCGGCATGTCGCTTAATGGGTCTACAATAAAGAATTTGTTGTGCACATATAATGTAGAAGCACCGGTTGTAGCCTTGGTGGTCATTTCTACTACCCAGTCCTCCACGGCGCTTGACAGCACAGCGCCTTGTGTTTTGATCACATCGCGGTCGTCGGTTACTAAATCCGTTTTGTCTCCTCCTTTGTCGGTAATGATAAACCTCAGATAATCGCGATCCTGTTTGTAGAAATTTTTAAAGATCTGCTCTATATTGAACGGATAGATGATGCAAACAGCCTCATTTGCGCTATCCATCAGGTCGACATAGTTCGAAAGCATTTTATCCGTTTTTCTTGGACTAAATATCACCTTTGTACCCTTTGCCATTTTGCGCACATCCAGATCGGCCTGTATTTCCTCTGTGGTATCGGTGAATGTGGCTTTTGCCGGGTTGGTTTTGAGTGTCTTCCAGTAGGTATGATATTTTTTGGCGAGGCTTTGATTTTTAATCCAGTGGCCTGTATTGCTATGGCCAAAGATGCCTCTTATCGTGATATTGGTACTGCCCGTCCACACCTGAACCGGTTTATTATCGTACAGCAGTATCATGAACTTATTGTGCGGCTGTGCCACCTGAAAGTCTCTGGCCACACTTACGGATTTCAGGGTCGCTTTTTTGATCTCGTGTTCGTTTGCTGTTTTCTGATCCGCTTTGGCGCTATATACGATGGCGACTTCAGCGCCTTTGTTTTGTGCGTTTTTTAATGCCTGGAGGAAGGGCGGATAATCTAATTCATAGAATGCGCACAACAGGCTATAACGTTTGCTTTTCGCCTGCGCAACAAATTTCAACAGTCCTTCTGCATACAATTCGCGTCCAAGCATGTCGAAAGCGGCTTCCTTTTTATCCTTTGGGAGCGATTCGATCTTCTGCTTATCAAACTTCCTGGCATAAGCCTGCGAACCCGTTACACCATAATTGAAAAATACAGAGTGACCGGCTCCATGCAGAGCTTCGGTTTTTACTTTGAGTGAGGTACTATATTTTGGTTGCAGATCATCCCAGGTGCCAAACATCGCCTCAATGGTATAGGTATACGATTTACCCGGGTCAGCGGTATAGTCTTTCCATAAATATGATTGCAAGGGGCTGAGCTTTTGCACCGGATTGTCGGGATTATCGGAGGCAAAGCGCTTGGAGCCATTCAACAGAATAGGTTTTTTATTTCCTTCTTTGCGACTGATCTTAAATCCGTGAAAGGAACCTCCTTTTACTTTCGATTGAGGGATATCCATAGCGAGTAACACGGTTTGTGTGCCCGACACGGCATATGCCTTTAATTCTTTGCTGGTGTTGTAGAAACGCATGGTGATAGATTTGTGTGAGTTGTACATACAAATGTACCCCGAATACATGTACACACATTCACGGAAAACCGTGAAAATTTGCATGTCACATTTACAAGGCACCGATTTTATGAAACGATTGCGCGGCGGCCGTTTCGGGCCGCGACAAAATGAAATCGGGCCCGATACCATGTCACAAAACAGGTGCCTGCACCAGGTATTATGGATAAACGCCTGCGATGAGATAACAACAACAAACAAACCCACGAATGCACTCGAGATGTGTCGAATGCTAAGGAGTATTTTTTACAAATGATATATTTAGATGCAGAGAGCAGGCGAGGCTGAAACGAAAAGTATAATTCACTCCCGACAGGGATCTGATTTTTTAGTTGTTACCAGGGTGTTATTGATCCAGCTGTTTTCCCAGGTGGACACATCAGGCATATTTACCGGATCACATGATACCAATGCGTCGGAATATACGAGTTGTGTCCTCGGATCGGGGCGCATGTTTGCCAAACCGGAGGCTTCTTTATGTAATTGCATCTGTCGTGTTTGTGGATGAATGGTGATCAGATAGCCGGTGGAAAGGCTATATCCATTTGAAGTAGCAGCGTTGATATACAGGTCAGCTTGCCCATCGAAATTGAAATCATTCAGCGCAACATTGAAATATACACTGCGATCTGGTAGCCCGCGGAGTGTCGATTTCGTGACCCAGGTGGTATCATCGAGTTCAAACAATTGCACCCACATGCCTGAATCGTTTTCCCGTTGAATGATAATGGCCTGCTTTTCGGATCGTGTTCCGTAGAACCCCGACCTGAAACATATGAACGGATCCCACGCATCATGTGCAAGGGAGTCAAGACGCATGGCTCCCGCTAAAATAGCCTCCACACTTTCAAAGGAAATGGGAGGTGGTGCAATGCTATCTATTGATTGCGGCGCCACTTCTTGTCTGGTATGCGCTTGTTCAGCTTGTTGACAGCCGGTGAGGCACACGATCAGCACAAAAGTATATACGTGTAAAAACGAGATAGCTATATTTTTTATCATACCGATCCGCGCAATCAGTCAACCTGAATATTGAGCATAAAATAATTGAACATCAAACATTGCAATACACTTGAGCCGGCAATGAGTATATACCCTATTGGACGCCATTTCAAATAATAATATAGCCAATAGACACAGAGGATACCGGTAATCGGGAGATAAATGAGATAATATTGGATATGGGCAAAAATCGGTGGGTCAATGGTTAGCCACAAAATATGTGTACCAATGAACAAACCCGCTATCCACCATTTGGACCGAAAACCCTGTTGAAACACCCAGATCAATAAAACAAAAGTGAATGGTGTGGGTTGAAGGTATCGGTTAACGCCGGTAAGGTATGTGCTGCTGTAGTCTTTTTTAGCGATCCAGTTCCACTCGGGATTAAAAAACAGGATGCTTAAAAAACTCATAACCAGGTAGAGTATTGAAAAATACACATATTGTTTGTTTTCAGGAAGGATCGTATTTCGAAAAAGTCGGTCGATGCCGAATTTTATTCCAATCAATACAATTAGTGCACCCAGCCAGTAGCTAATTATACTTAATCGAAATATCCAGGGCTCAGTATATCTACCGAAAGGCAACACCGGGATACCAAAGACGCGCCCCCAAATAAGGGATTGTGTTTTATAATAGGCAAAAGGCTCCCCCGTTTGTACATATTGGACGCAAGCGATAATGAGAAACCCCAGAAAGAGCGGAAGTACATAATAAAGCGCTATGGATTTCCATATATGCAGTGTACGCCATACTGACCATGGTGAGGACAACAGATACATGCCGAGGCATGCGGGCAATATGAATAGAAAACTTGCCCTGGTGAGTGAAGCGAGGAGAATAGCAGAAAAAATATACCCGTTCTTTTTCGATCTGATGCCGTATAACAAACAGGTGCCAAAAAGAAAATACAAGGACTCGGCAAGCGGCGTAAATAGAAAGAATATAAAAGGCAGCGACATAAATATGCCCAGAAGTAATTTGTCGGGTTGCAGTATTTTGCAAAGCCAGTTGAGGCTAAGCAGATAGATAATGCCATTGAGTATACCCATGCCCAATGCGCCCAAACCACTTACATACCAGAGCACGGCGAACAAGGGGAGGAACCCGGCATTACAGGGCTTGTCCGGGGTAAATAAATAGCCATTGTTTTTAATGTCGGCATAAAAGGTAGCATCCCATTTCAACAAAGTATTGTTTCCGGGGAGGGTGTCGACAACACCTAACAGATAGAGTAGGGAATAAGCCGCAACAAAAAAGCCCGTATAGGCAAGGATATAGGGTAAATAGCTGGTTTCAAAGCGTTTTTTCATGGGGAGGATCGCATTGTTTTTTGGCTTCATTGAGGATGCCAATACTTACAGGGATTATTTGATTAAAATTAATGAAATACTTTTAGTTGCCGGTTTGAGGGGAGTGTTGGTTTAGGTTTTTGGGGAGTCGCTATTCTATTGGCGGCTTCAAAAATGGTGATTCCGCAGAAAGCTCAACGATTTGTGCGCTTCATGAAT
>JAYRVB010000096.1:0-7627 GCA_041918775.1 Chitinophagales bacterium | reverse complement strand
TTATCATTAGAGGTATTGAGGCTGATAAATCTTTTCACTACAAAAGGCTTATAAGAAGGAAACATTTCAAAGGTTTTATCCCATAATTTTTTCCCTTCCAGGTCGAAAGCAGCAACAGAAGCATGCGTATATTGGTAACCATCGAACACCTGACGCGTTGTGGTAGTTGGTTTACCATTCACGTAGGTTGTGGTTGTTTCTGTGCGATAGGTTGGATAATAAGCCTCTCCAACCATCATGTAAATGTCGCCAATCTTTTGAATGGGATGTTCTGCGATAAGGTAGTTATAGCTGAGTTCCTTGTTCTTATCATCCGCGCGTTCTTTCTTTTTCTCGATCTTTTCCTGTTTGCGTTTAGGCAGATAACTAAAGAAATCCTGAAAATCGGTGAAATTGTAAAACTTCATAAAGTTCACTTTCTCATCGATCACGCTGCAGATATACATGCCTTCTGAATAGGCTGCCGATTTGCTGCTGTAAGTACCCGTAAAAATATACTCGCCACCACCCAGCGGACTGGCCGATACACTACTGATCTTTTTATCAGTTTTTTCAGAAAGGTTATACAAAGCTGCCTGCTCGCCGGCCTCATTGATCTGCATAACATACATATTGTGGTCCTTGCGATTGAAGGCATTGATATATACAAACACCTCTCCCGATCCTTCCAGTATCTGGATCTTCTCGATGGTGAGGTCGTTTAATTCATACGGTGAGATATTGATCGGGATTATGCTTGTTTTACCCGTTTTCACATTCAATTTCACCAGTGTTGGCCCCTTTCTCAAAGTACCCACGGTGATAAATGCCAGGTCGCCCTGTGCCACCATAGCGGTTACCATTGTTTTCTTTGGGAGTATACCGGTATGCTTGGTCACTTCCAGGGTGTTCGGCTCAACCTGATAAAAGATAAACTGATTCTTCTTATTGGCAAATAACAGATTCTCCTCAAAGTCGGAGGTGTATTCTGCTTTCAGCAAATACCCTTTTGGTACGGTAAGGGTTTTGTCCTTATCCTTCACCAGTTCATTCGAATAGTGTTCCACTTTCCAGGAAGTGCCCTTTTCCTGCTGTGCAAGAACGAGCATCCCTTCATTCTTAAAAGGTTCCACACGATAGTTCACCCAGCCTTCGCCGGTTTCAAATTCAATGTGGTTCTCTTTAATGATCTGAGCATTAAGCGTAGCGGGGCGATTGAGTAAACATACAGATACCCATCCGATAAATAGCGATTTGCGTAACATACAGGTTGAGGGGGTTTGAGGGAGAGAATTTAGCGTGTTGAGGTAGCTCAAAGCTACAAAAATCTGGTGAATTTAGGAGGAAGGAGATAGGAAAAAGTTAGATTCGAAGCTTACATGCGTCGGAGCGGGTTCCGGCACACCAATAAAATCAATTATACCTGTGCGTGAACCTGCGACATTCGTGCGCGATTGCTTGATGCTTAGGATATACGTATTTGCAATTAGGTACATCCTCCAACATTCAGGTTATTTGCACATCATCCAAAGTTCCGCAGGTTCACGCGGGTCAATGATTATTTCGGGGTGCGGGGAACCCGCTAACACGCATGGAAGGAAAAAGGAGCTAGGAAAAAGATAAAATGCAAGCAAACCAACTATAGCATTTCTCTGTGCCCTCTGTGTCTTCTCTGTGCCCTTTGTGACCCTGTATTTTATTAGAATGTTCTTTGAAACAATTATGGTAAAAATTTATCAGAATGGTATACATCCACGAAACCCATTTAACCGCAAAGTTGCGCAAAGTTTAGCGCAGAGGGGCGCAAAGATTTTTTTGCATTTCCCGCAACCTTACTACTCACCTCCCGATTGCTATCGAGACACCACTCACCTTTTTCACGCGGAGACGCGGAGTTGCGGAGAAATACAAAGGCACTCACCATTCACCACTCACCACTCACCTCCCGATAGCTATCGGGACACGACTCACCATGCATTTTTCCTTACCTTTGTCTTCTATCGTGCAAGACAATTTTTCTACCTTTCAGTTTCAGGCTGCTTTGACGGAAGGACTTGAATCCATGGGATTCAGGGAGCCAACGCCTATTCAGCGGCAGGCAATTCCTATTATTCTTTCGAACAGGGATCTGATCGCCTGTGCGCAAACGGGCACGGGTAAGACCGCAACTTTTTTGTTACCGGTGATGAACAAGCTGGTGGAGAAAAGCACCAAGGGCATCAATACCCTCATCATTGTGCCCACCCGCGAACTCGCCCAGCAGATCGATGAGGCCATTCAGGGCTTTGCTTACTTTACCTCTGTTACCAGCATAGCGGTATATGGCGGTAACGACGGCATTATGTTCGGACAGGAAAAGAAGGCATTCAAGGAAGGGGTAGATATCATCGTAGGCACGCCCGGCAGATTATTATCGCATTTACAACAAGGTTATCTGCCTTTGGATGCCCTGCAACACCTCATCCTGGACGAGGCGGATCGCATGTTGGATATGGGCTTTTCGGAGGATATCCAGAAGATCATACAGTATATCCCGCATCATCCGCAAACCTTATTGTTCAGCGCTACCATTCCGCCGCGTATTCGCGAGTTATCGAAAAAGCTATTGCGCGAACCCGAACAGATCAATATCGCTTTATCAAAACCTGCAGCGGGTGTGCAACAGGGGGCCTATGTGGTGTATGATGCACAAAAAATGCCTCTACTGGTGCATGTGCTCACCGAAAAAAGCACCATGCAAACCATTTTGATCTTTGCCTCTACCAAAGAAAAGGTGAAACAACTCGAAATAGAGCTCAAGCGAAAAAAATTCAACGTTTCTGCGATACACTCCGACCTCGACCAGCCTACCAGAAAAATAGTGCTGCGCAATTTCGCACATCGCGATATTCAGGTGTTGGTGGCAACGGATATTTTGTCGCGGGGCATTGATGTGGACGAGATCGGACTCGTGATCAATTACGATGTACCCGGCGATGCGGAGGATTATGTGCATCGTGTTGGTCGCACCGCGCGTGCTGCCACCACAGGAGAAGCCATCACCTTCATTGGCCCGATGGATCAACGCAAATTTTATCGCATAGAACAGCTCATTGAAGCGGAAGTGCCAAAATACCCGGTACCGGAATTGTTAGGAGAAACCCCTGCCTACAGCCCTGCACATAAGCCTATGCACCACGGCAAAAAACCGGATGGCAAGCGCCATTTTCATCGCCGCAAACCAAAAAAATAACGCAGCATATCAAAAGACATACTGCGTTGATGTAGAGGAGTGAAACATCATCACCACAACGCATCAAGCGCTGCTTCAAAATCTTCCATCGTAGCCGCGGTTAACGGCACTTCGAGTGTTAGTCCTTCTTCGGGATCTACCGGCACCAGGCCATAGTAGAATTCACCCAGATTGAGTGTGGTGATCAATATATAACCCGGAGAATCATAAATAGGAACTTCTGAGAGCATATTGTCCGGTTCTGACCATATTCCCCATAAGGTGGAGCAGGTCATTAACAGGTCAGGGAGATAATACACCCCTGTGTGCATTTCTTCAATATCTGTCAAACCGGTTAAATGCAGATGCATATCTACTATTCCGAACTCGGCCAATGCATCACAATTCATCCAGCCAAGTACATCTGTTATGATCGTATAGACGTCCATTAACTCATCGTAATAAGGATCATCTAATGTTGGAGCACCAAAGGAATCAATGATTGCAGGCGTATAATCCCACATACCTGACTCCACATCCCCCGTTCCTATGTACCAATCCATTTCGGCATCATTGCCATTGGAAGGCATTTTGATCGTATAGTAAGATCCGGGTGCGATCGACAAGGTTTGACCACCTTGTGTGATATTTACGTATAACTCTCCTCCGGAATTCAGCAGATGTCCGTTCAGGTCGATCGGTAATATCCCCGAACTGATCATATCTTCTACATCCAGTATCTCGATGATACGCACTACCACGCTGCCTTCGATGATATCACCCGAAGCATTTTGCAACACATGTGGACCAAAAATGAGTTGTGTGCCAAGTTCTGCAGTTATGGTGCCACCGGTGGTAGCATCCAGTGTAAAAGTCTGTTCCTGTGGTGCGATCTCATCAAAAGCCTGATCGAGATCATTAAAGGTGTAGTTGTGTGTGGGTATAGGCTCCTCTTCGCAACTATTTACTAAAGCGAAACCGGCCAAAAGCAGGGGTAAAAGGTATAGCTTTTTCATGTAAAAGGATGGGTTACGATCGGTAATACATTTACCAAACGTTTGATCCCATACACGAAAAAATCATTGCCGGGGTTGGGCGCAGTGCAAAATATGCCGCTTAATTCGTCAACTGCACCTGCACATCCTTTACGGACTCGTTGTCGTGTTTGTCTATGGCATAAAAGGATACAGTGGCGTCAGTTACCGCTGCAACCGTATTTACGTGCCAGTTATTAATGGTGTAAGAGCTGATATTACCGAATCCTGTGGGCGCAGTTGGCCATATCAAGGTGGTGTCAGTGCCTACGATCAGATTTACCTGCAGGTCTGAAAGCTCTGATTCGTCTTCAATATCGGCTTCGAAATAGATGGTGTCGTTGAGTGCGTATGTCTGCCCTGCTACAGGAGTGATCACATCGATGGTAGGCGGGGTTTTATCGTCGGCAGTCTTCTCTTTGTCGTTGCAGGCGCTCAGGCCGGCAAAGGCGATAGTTACGCCTAAAAACAGACTAAGGGTGTTGGTTTGCATCTGTGTGTGTTTTGGAATAATAAGCGAATTTACAACACTCTGCCTGTAACACAAAAAAAGAGTTGCCCTTTTACCAGAGCAACTCTTTGCAAATAGTCAGCACTAAATATTATTGTTTCACCAGTTTCAGGGTGCTACGTGTTTCGCCATCGAAAGCTGAAACGGTGTAGATACCGGCAGCAAGATCGCTAAGGTCAAAATTGATCATATCACCTGCCTGATCGTTGATCACTGCAGAGCGCACTACGCTGCCCTGCATGTCGATCAATTGCACAGAACCGCTGAAGTTTTGTGGTACAGAAACCTGAGCGAACTGAGCTGCAGGGTTTGGAGATACCGTCATATCGAAACCTTCAGCTGCTGCGGTGCGCATTACATACACAGGGAAGGCTCCGGTAGTACCATCAGCAAGTGTGTAATACAAACCGAAAGGCAAGCTGCCATCAGGATTCAACTCAGGAGAGAGGAAACCACTTGCATAAACAACTGCACTCTGACCAGCAACTGCAAACAAGCTGGCTTCATAAGATGCTACTACTGTTTCAGGTGCATCGCCCAATGCTACATCAAGAATGTAGGTAGTATTTGCAGGCACCAGAATATAATCACTTACCGCACCGTAAGAAACGTTATCCAACAAAGTAGCCACATCACGAGCGATGATATCCACAGTTGGTGCATCTGTGCAACCATGCACACCGATGAATTCGAGACCGTTAGCGCGATCGCTTACTGCTTTTGTATTTTCTTTTACGAACACATTGAAAGCGATATCGGCACCATCAGGATTCGGGTTGAATAATACAGGATTCAACACACCATTCGCCATTACAGTATATCCATAACCTGCTTTAAATGTAGCAGAGATCGTTGCGATCGCATCATCTACTGATTCAGATGTTGGAGGAGCAACTGCAATGCTTACAGGCACATTACCTGGAAGGTCAATATATGGAGTAGCTGTACGGAACGCGAAGTTATCGATAGCTAATGCACCATCAACATAAATATCAACCAAAGCCGCTGCTGGATCTGCTGCGTTGTGGATCACCTGTACTTTTGCGGTGGTAACGAAAGGCAATGCTTTTACGGTTCCATCAGGCAACGCGTAAAATAATTTGAATGCTTTTCCACCAGGGTTTGCTTCCACATCCAAAAATCCGGATGCAAAAATTACTGCTGCAGCTCCACCGGCATTATCTAAAAATGCACGACCTGTAGCTACGATCGTTGAAGGCATATCGCCGGGTGTAACATCGATAAAATATTTATCCGGAGCAACACTTACATAATCTGTAAACTGTGTGTATTGTGCATTATCTACTACCGTGGCCACATCACGGGCTATGGCATCCACTGTAGGTGCGTCAGTTGCACCGTGGAAGAAGATAAAATCGAGGTTAGCAGGATCAAGTGCTGCTTCGCGAGTACCTGATTTTACAAATAAGTTGAACGCAGTAGAAACAGCATCCGGATTGGCTGCAAAAGCGCCTGGATCCAACACGCCATTGGCAACGATCACATATTTTTCATCGGCTGCCAAGGTGTAAGTAAAGTTTGCAATTGCATCTTCAGGACCATCGCTGGTAGAAGGTGCAATACCAATAGTGATCGGCACGCCTGCAGGTGCATCTACATACGGTGTTGCCGTTCTGAATTTGAAATCATTTAATAATAGTGCGCCATCGAGATACACATCAACAAATCTTGCTGCAGGATCTGCTGAGTTGTGGATCACTTGCACACGCGCTGTTTGAGAAAATCCGCTCACAGCCATTAAGGCTATGCAGGATGTAAGGAGCATTCTTTTCATTTGCATGTCATTTAGTTAGGTGAATAATGACCGTTTAACACAGGCTTATTCACTTTGTTTACCGAAAAAACATATTGTGAAAATTTAACGCGAACGAGTGAACAAGTTGGCGATTGGTTCGTTAATGAATCTTTTTTGATTTTTTTCACCTATCGTTTTTGTTGAATGAATGGTGAAACAGTGGGGTGGGTTGAGGGGTGGGGGTTGAGGGTTGGGGGTTGAGGGTTGTGGGTTGAGGGTTGGGGGTTGAGCGTTGAGCGTTGAAAGAAAAATGCAAAAAATCTTTGTGTTCCTCTGCGCTAAACTTTGCGCTACTTTGCGGTTAAATGGGTTTCGTGCATGTAAACCATCGTGATAGATTTTTACTACTATTGTTTCAAGGAACATTCTAATAAAATACAGGGCCACAAAGGGCACAGAGAAGACACAGAAGGCACAGAGGGCAATATCGTTGTTACATGTCCTTTCGTTTGAATTTTCATTTCTGCTTTTTCCGTTCTTTTTCTAATTACAATAAGCTTCGCAAAAGACTGTTTCTGGTATCAAGTATCAGGTATCAGGTATCAAGTATCAGGTATCAGGTAAAATGCGTGTTTAGTTTATACTTAATAGTAGATTGATACCGTAAGGATTTTTTCTTTTCCTTCGAATCTTCAAACCTTCGAATCTTCGAATCTTGCTTTTATATGTCCCTTCGAATCTTCAATCCTTCGAATCTTCAAATCTTCATGTATCCAATTAATTCATTAAGGGGAAAATGTACAATTACCTTACGCTTTCAATTTTAGAAATTAAGTGCCATCCTTCTGTCGCAAACATCTACACCTAATCCTGCATTTACCCATATAGGTAATATCAGCAAACGCATAGGCATACATCGACAACACATTCGCGCCACAAATCTCCTAACATGCAAAAGCCCATGCAACAGACTCTCCCAAAAACCTACTGTCGCCCCTACAGGGCTGGTGGTTATATCAACATTGTGGTAAGTAAACTGTCGCCCCTACAGGGCTAGTGTTTTTCGGATGCATCCCTTTCCGCTTTCCCTTCGAATCTTCAAATCTTCGAATCTTCCTCCACCGCACCACCGCACC
>JAYRVB010000095.1:0-3772 GCA_041918775.1 Chitinophagales bacterium | reverse complement strand
TCCACAAGATCCAACTCGATCTTTGGCAATGGATGTCGGAGTACTATATGTGCTCCATGGGTGATATCATGCAGGCTGCATTACCTGCTGCCTATAAATTAAGTAGTGAAACGATCATTGTCTATCACCCGGATCATGGCATAGACCTGCTCACCCTGGAAGAAAAAGAATTTCTTGTTGCAGAGGCACTTAGTCTGCAACAGGAATTGGCATTAAAGGATATTCAACTGATATTGGGTCAAAAAACCATTCAACCGGTCATCAAGGCGCTGATCGGATTGGGTATCGCTTCTGTGAAGGAGGAATTGAAGGAAACCTATGTTCCCAAAACGGAGAAATTTATCATACTCGATAAAGCATATGCCGGTGAAGAGGGAATTCAGCAATTATTTACACACATTCAGAATCAGCCAAAGCAGGTAGATCTGCTGATGGTATTTTATCAACTCGCAGCAAAGGAAGGTAAAGTGAAGCGTAGTTTATTGTTGCGCAGATCAGGAGTTTCGGCCGCAGTGCTGAAAACGATGATCAAAAACGGATATTTGATGGAAGTGGATGAGCAGGTAAGCCGGCTCGATAGTTTTCAGGGCACTATTCAGGATGTTGTTGCTTTGAATAAAGAACAGCAACGTGCATTGCAGGAGATCCGTGCAGCATGGACATCCAGGCAGGTGGTGCTGTTGCATGGCGTTACGGGAAGTGGAAAAACAGAAATATATATTGAACTGATCAAACAGACGCTTGCAGAGGGAAAGCAGGTATTGTATTTACTACCTGAGATCGCACTTACGGCGCAGATCATCGCCAGACTGAAAAAGCGCTTTGGCGACGCAGTGGGCGTTTATCATTCGAAATTCAATCAGCACGAAAGAGTGGAAATATGGCAGCAGGTACTCAATGGTACTTGTAAGGTGATGTTAGGCGCACGATCGGCTTTGTTTCTGCCATTCGATGCATTGGGGCTGGTGATCGTTGATGAAGAGCATGACGCCTCCTATAAACAATACGAACCAAGTCCGCGCTATCATGCACGCGATTCAGCTATATATCTGGCACGCTTACATGGCGCAAAAACACTTTTAGGCACAGCCACTCCGTCAATAGAATCGTATTACCATGCTAAGCATAATAAGTATGGTTTGGTAGAATTGTTGCAAAGACATGCTGAGATGGAAATGCCGGAAATACGCATTGTAGATATCAAAGCAGAAGAAGCGCAAAAGACCATGCAGGGACATTTTAGCAGTGCCCTCACCGGACAGATCAAATTAACGCTGGAACATAAAGAGCAGGTAATCTTGTTTCAAAACAGGCGTGGGTATGCGCCTTTTTTGCAATGTGAGGCCTGTGGCTGGTCTCCGCAGTGTATACATTGTGATGTAAACATGGTGTACCATAAGTATGCCAATGAATTGAAATGTCATTATTGTAATTATACGCGACAAACATTTTCGGCCTGTCCTGCCTGTGGGAGTGCACGCATTGTGATCAAAGGATTTGGCACTGAACGGATCGAAGATGACCTGCACTATCTGCTTCCTGATGCGCGCACCGCGCGATTAGACCTGGATACCGTGCGCACCAAGCATGGACATGAAAAGATCGTAAAAGCATTCGAAGAGGGTGAAATTGACGTGCTCACCGGCACGCAGATGGTAACCAAGGGATTGGATTTCGATCATGTGCGACTGGTAGGTATTCTGAGTGCCGATCAGCTCATACACTTTGCCGATTTCCGGGCGGGTGAAAGAGCCTTTCAGATGTTGACCCAGGTAAGTGGCAGGGCCGGAAGGAAACACCGGCGTGGCCTCGTGATCATTCAGGCGGTGCGCACAGACCATCCTGTGCTTGGGTTTGTGCTGAACAACGACTTTAAAGGATTTTACACCCGCGAGATCGCTGAGCGGCAACAATTCGGCTATCCGCCATTTACCCGTCTGATCAGACTGACCTTCCGACATGCGAAAAAGGAGTTGGTGCACGGTGGGGCACATGTGTTTGCCAAAGGCCTCCGTGAACAACTGGGTGAGCATGTGTTAGGCCCTGCCTTGCCTGTCATTCCCAGAATACGGAACCGCTACCTGATGGAGATCCTGATCAAGTTCCCAAGCAATACGGCGGCAGTCGACCTAGTCAAGCAGGCGATCAGGGCCCAACTGGTAAAAATGGATCTCGATGCTGTGTATAAGAAGATCGATATCCTGATAGATGTTGACCCTTTGTAGCGTATTTTTGCGCTATGTTATCAAAGAAAGCAAAGTATGGACTAAAGGCTATGTTTTACCTGGCAGACCGCTATGGTAAAGGCCCTGTGCTTATCTCTGATCTGGCTGAGGAAGAACATATTCCAAAAAAGTTTTTAGAGTTGATCCTGTTAGACCTCAAAAGAAATGGATTACTACATAGTAAGATGGGAAAGGGTGGGGGATATTACCTCAACAAACCCCCTGATGAGGTTACGGTTGGACAGGTAGTGCGCATTCTCGATGGTCCGCTGGCACCAATACCCTGCGTTAGCAAAACGGCCTATCGGAAATGCGATGAATGTGACAATGAACGCACCTGTGAGATCCGCAAGATCATGATGCAGGTACGCGAAGCTTCTGCGGCTATTCTAGATCACACTTCTCTCAAAGACGCTCCGCGGGCGCAGTTTACAGTGACCAGGAAGCAAAAGTGATGGTTGTTTTGCCAGCACCAATAATTACCAGGCTATTCTAAGGGCATGTACGTTTTGAATTTAAAAGTATAAATATATATTTAATAATCTACTAAATTGATATACTTTATAGAAATAGTATATCTTTGCCGGGTAAACACCTTGCACAATTATGGAAATCGCCATCGTTCTCATCCTGCTACTGCTGGCTGTAATCGCCTTTAGTACGGAAAAAATCTCTGTAGATATTGTTACCATGACCTGCGTACTTATCCTGGTCATGACGGGAATCATTACCTATAAGGAAGCCTTTGCACCCTTTGGAAGCGATTTCATCATTATGCTTGCCTCCATCTTTATCGTAACCTCGGCGATCGACTCGTCAGGTGTTTTGGAAGTGTGGGCGGGTAAGTTGATGAAGCGCCCCAAAAAAGGAAAACTCGGCCTGATCATGCCTATGATCTCGATCACTGGTATCTTTTCCTCGGTAATGAATAATACAACGGTTACCGCGCTCATGGTAAACCCGGCAATGGCAATTGCCAGAAAAAGTGGTATCAACTTTTCGAAGATCTTATTACCATTGGCCTTTGCTTCCATAGTAGGAGGAACCTGCACGTTGATAGGCACCTCCACGAACGTGGCTGTGAATGCTTATCTGGGAAAAAATGGATTTGAGGAATTAGGCATGTGGGATTTTACCTGGATAGGCCTCATACTCCTTGGTGTAGCCTTATTATTCATGGCCGTGATCGGTGTGCGTTTATTGCCGGATCGCAATTCTGATGAATTTACCACTGACTATGGTATACGTGAGTATTTGAGTGAGATCAAAATATTACCAAATTCACCACTGATCGGACAAGTGATCCGTCAATCAGATATCACTAAGATGGGATTTACCGTGTTGGCGGTAATTCGTGGTGATCGTGAATTTGCTCCGGGCGAAAATGTGAGTTTTCGGGAACATGATATTGTATTGGTGAAAGGAGCCATGCAACAGTTGTTAGCCGTTCGCCAAACTAAAGGGATCGATATTGTTGCAGATACACTTGATTTTTATCAGGAGGAAAAAGGTCCACTCCGATTAGTGGAAATGGTCATTCCCGGACG
>JAYRVB010000094.1:0-4928 GCA_041918775.1 Chitinophagales bacterium | reverse complement strand
TACTGCAAAGAATTTTTTACGCCGGGCAATATCCACCCATGCGAATCTTCGACGTAATGGACTGGAAAGATTTTATCGATGCCTGGAAAAACGGAGATTTTAAATCAGATAAGAAACAGTAAACTCAACGCTGCGCAAATTTCATTTTATAGCGCACGCCCACCTTGCCACTCGCAATATTGTCGAGTTTCTTTTTCACCAGACTTTTTTTCAGCGGCGACATATGATCGGTAAGTAACACACCCTGAATATGATCGTATTCATGTTGAATGATACGCGCATTCATTTCATTGTATGTTTCCATATGTTCCTGAAACTGCTCATCCACATATTTAATGCGCAAAGTTTCCGGTCGCGCGATCTTTACCCGCACCTCCGGAATACTTAAACAACCTTCCTCATACGTCCACGGCTCACCACTCTCCTCCACGATCTCCGCGTTAATGAACACCTTGCGTATCCCCTTCGTTAGGCGAAATTTGCTGTCGCCATCCTCATCCGCATCTTCCAGCAACTGCTCGCTGTCCACCACAAACAAACGAATATCAAGCCCCACCTGCGGAGCTGCCAGGCCCACACCGTGACCGTTGTACATGGTTTCCCACATATTATCGATCAGCTGCTGCAATCCCGGATAATCGGGTGTAATGTGCTGCGCAACTTTTTTGAGCACCGGGTGACCATATGCAACGATAGGTAGGATCATATCAGAGATTTTGTAAATATTCCTGCAAAATTATGGCAGCGCTCACTTGATCGAGCAATTTTTTATCGCGCCGCTGTTTCTTTTTTACGCCAGATGCCACCAGACTCTGCATGGCCATCTTGCTCGTATACGTTTCATCCCATGTTTTGATGGGCATGTCGGGGAGTTTTTTGGAAATGGCCTTGATGAAACCATCCACATGATGTGTCGCATGCGTCGGAGCTCCACGCAGATCAGTCGGGTAGCCAATAAGCAACAAGTCTACCTGTTCCTGCGCGGCATACTGCGTAATGAAGTCGAGTGCCTTCGGTGTATCCACCGTGTGGAGGGGCGTAGCAATTATGCGCAAAGGATCCGTTACTGCGAAACCTACGCGTTTGGTACCATAATCGATTGCCAGTATCCGTCCCATTCGATCACATTAACAGATCGGTGATGACAAAAATTCCAAATACCAGCGAGGCCACGCCGTTTGCCGTAAAAAAGGCGCGATTCACGCGACTCAGGTCCGAAGGTTTTACTATGAGGTGTTGGTAGATCAGCGCCAGGGTGAACAGACCCATCCCTATCCAATACAAGGTACCGAACTCGATATACATACCGGCGTAATACAACAACAATATGGTATTGAAATGCACGATGGCACTCACCACCAGCGCATTGAAGCGACCGAGTTTTGCGGGGAGACTGTATAAATTATTTTCTGCATCAAACTCTGCATCCTGCAAAGCATAAATAATATCAAAACCGGCCACCCAGGTAAACACCGCCAGCGAAAAGATGATGGGCAAGATCTGAAACTGTTCTGTTACGGCAATATAGGCACCAATGGGCGCGAGCGATAAGCCAATGCCCAACACAAAATGGCATAACCAGGTAAATCGCTTGGTATAACTATATCCGAGTATCACCAGCAAAGCCACCGGCGATAAATACAAACACAACATATTGAGCATACCTGCTGATAAGATGAAGCCCGCGCAATTCACGAGCACAAATCGCAACGCTTTGGGTTTGGAGATCTGTCCGCTCGGAATTTCCCTGCCTGCGGTTCGGGCATTCTTCGCATCGATATCTGCATCCACATATCGATTAAAGGCCATGGCAGCACTGCGGGCAAATACCATACACAACAACACAAACACCAGATCATACCAATGCACCACAGCCCCGGGCTGCGTGATCCCCAATGTAAATCCGATCAACGCAAAAGGCAAAGCGAAAATGGTATGGCTGAAGGTGATGAGGCTGAAGTACTTTTTCATCTGCACCGTAAAATTACCAAAATCCGAATTGGTGCGGGGGGGGTAGTGCGGTGGTGCGGTGGTGCGGTGGTGCGGCGGTGCGGTAGTGCGGTGGTACGGTGGTACGGTAGTGCGGTGGTACGGTAGTGCGGTGGTGCGGTGGTGCGGTGGTGCGGTGGTGCGGCGATGCGATGGTGCGGTAGTGCGGTGGTGCGGTAGTGCGGTAGTGAGGTAGTGAGGCGGTGGTGTCCCGATAGGTATCGGGAGTGCGGTGGTGTCCCGATAGGTATCGGGGGTGAGGGGGTTTCCCGATAACTATCGCATAGCCGTCTACCAACAATGTAATAGTCTCGGAATTTCTCAGACATTTTTGTGCTTAGGGGTTGAACCTGATGGGGTTAATTCAATATTTATCCGAACAAAAACACGAATTCGACCCCAGAGGGGTCGCATGTTTTTAGAACTATTTTGCAGGGCATTACATCCCGACCCCGGAGGGGTCGCATGTTATCGGCAGCTTCGGGCACAGTTATGTAAAAAAATGAAGGATTATGAAATTCAAAAGCATACACGTAAGTGATAATAGTGGAAAGACCGCATCCCCAGCTATTGCCTTGCCGTCAACCCAAATGCACTCCGACACTTTAAAGTGCATTTTGGTTGACGGATATGCGATAGCTATCGGGAGTAGGATTGGTGATGTTGGGTTGTTGGTGAAAATTTGTTTTGCACATAGGCTAGGGAAACATCTAATGATGATTTTAAATCGGTATTTAAACGTGTAAGCGGTTAATAATTGCACGGGTGTGGACTTGTCAACCGGCGGTTGATCTGTTAATGTTCTGTGACCATTAAATTGGTTGGTAAAAAAAAGAACATGAGTTTAATAAAGGAATTTGAGGATCTGGAATGTTGGAGATTGGCCAGAGTGCTTACGAACCGGATGCTTGACATTTCAAGCAGAACCAGTATGCATTTTCAGTTTCGATTGAAGGATCAAATAGCGGGCGCTTCTATTTCTATCATGAACAATATTGCGGAAGGTTTTAATAGAAGCAGTAATAAAGAGTTTGTACGTTTTCTCGATATTGCAATTGCCTCAGCCTCTGAATTGAAAAGTATGTCTTATTTGCTCCTCGATAGATTGATCATTGATCAAAAAGAGTTCACAGAGATTCTCCAACTCATCGGACAAGTGATAAAAATTATGCGAGGCCTGATCAGGCGCCTCCAAACAAAAATCTAAACAAATCCACCCCACTCACTTGCTCCTCCCCGCCGCACTGTATTTACTCCGCACTACCGCTCTGTATTTCCTCCGCACCGCCACACTAACAGTATTCTCCGCACTACCGCACTTACTGTATTCACCGCACCGCCGCACCACCGCACTAACGAAGCATCCATTGCTCAAACTCCTCAAGCGACTTCGCATTCAACGTCATCGCCCTCGTAAGCCCCCCTTTTTGCGCGGAGGTGAGGCCCCAGCGGATGTCGTTGATGCCTTCGACGGAGTGTGCATCCGGGTTTATGGAAATGAGTACGCCCTTCGACATGGCATACGGGATCCAGCTGTAATCAATATCGAGTCGATACGGATTCGCGTTGATCTCTATCGCTACGCCATGCGCTGCACAAGCATCGATGATCTGTTGGTGATGTACGGGATATCCCGGGCGACTGAGTAAAAGACGCCCCGTCATGTGTCCGAGTATGCGCGTAGCCGGATGTGCGATCGCCTGAAGGAGTCGCGACGTGGCTTTTTCGATATCCATTTTTAATTGCGCGTGCACACTCACGATCACCAGATCGAAACGCTTGAGGATATCTGCATCATAATCCAGTTGTCCATCATATAAGATATCGCATTCAATACTTTTAAAGATCCGAAAGTTGCCGAGTTTGCCGTTCAGGTTATCGATTTCCTGATGTTGACGCATGATCTGTTCTTCCGACAAACCACCCGCATAAAACGCTGATTTACTGTGATCGCTCATTACCAAATACCCATACCCCTTTTCCATACATGCCTCAGCCATTTCGAGTATGCTATTCTTCCCATCACTCCAGGTACTATGATTATGCACCACACCCTGAATATGCGCCATCTGCACCAGATCATCACCCGGATCCACCGAAGTAATACCACCGCCAAATACCTCCCGCATCTGTGGCATCACATACGACATACCCGCCGCTGCATAAATAGTCTGCTCATCCGCTATACCCTTAGCTATCGAAACAGCATCGCCCGCTTTTGCCAGAACCTCCGCTACATGTTCCGCACAACCTGTTGTGGTAAATAAATAAAAACCATACGCCGCATCCGGTACGATCTGCACACTAAATGGTAGTTCGTGCGTAGTTTTTCCGCTGATCAAAGCAGCACTCTGCTCCGTGATGACCAACTCGGGAATGGCTTCGATATGTCTGGTGATGTCGGCAGACTCAGGCGCCAATATTTCCATGCGCTCGATAACATTACTTTTTCTCCGCAGGTCGCCGGTCAACACCACGCGTGTATCCTTACACATTTGCTGTAAATGTTCGATCAGTGTATCCGCATAATCAGCCACTGCAGCCAGATGAAATTTGCCGAGGTTGTTCTGATAATATTCAATGCTCTGGATCACGGAGGCCTGTGTTTTTTCACCAAAGCCTTTGAGTTTGGCGAGGCGATTTTCGTAGCAGGCATATAATAATTCACCCACCGATTCGATGCCCAGTTGCGTCCAGATATCGCGCACTTTTTTACCACCGAGTCCTTTTATCTGCAAAATCTCCACGATACCGGGAGGCGTTTGTGCGGTGAGTTCATCGAGCTGTGCGATAGTACCTGTTTCGCGCAATTCCATGATCTTCGCGGCGATACCTTTACCCACACCGGGCAATTTTTCAAGCACCTCCGGCGCAACCGTCATCACCGGCTCCGAAAGTCGACCCAGTTGAAAGGCCGCATTCGTATAACTTTTCGTTCT
>JAYRVB010000093.1:0-2006 GCA_041918775.1 Chitinophagales bacterium | reverse complement strand
TTACCTTCTTCAATAATACCGTGGTGCAGGGTCTGCTGAAAAGCAACTATTTTCAGTCGCGACTCAAACGAGAAAAACTCACCGACATGGTAGATGAAGAATATTCGAAACTCATCTATCAGCAGTTAAAGGAATTTACGCCATACGCGCAATACGCCGCTTCACAACCGGATGCCGAGGCAGATAAAAAGATCATCAAGGATATTTTTGAGCAGTTTCTGTTGAAGAATGAGTACTTTGATGAACACATGGAAAACTGCATCCCTACCTGGGCAGATGATGAATTTATCGTGAAGGGATTGATGGATGAATTCATGCACACGGAACTCAGCATCGCGAACGAACAAAAACTCTTTGATTTTCATATCAGTGAGGAGGAAACCGTATTTGCAGAAACCCTCGTGCGCAAAACACTTGATGAGCAGGAGCACACAGATGAATTGATCAAGCCAAAATTGCAGAACTGGGAACTGGATCGCGTATCGCTGATCGACCGCATCCTGATGAAAATGGCGCTTACAGAATTTCTGCACATCCCGACCATCCCTACCAAGGTGACCATCAATGAATACCTCGACATCAGCAAGCTGTATAGCACCCCTAGGAGTCGCGAATTCATCAATGGCATCCTGGACAAACTGATGAATGAAATGAAATCTTCCGGCCGCATTGTAAAAACCGGTCGCGGATTAATTGAATAACCAACACCTTTGATATATGAACAGGCAAACATTAACGCTCCTTAGCAGTTTACTGACCGTATCTGTAGTGTTTACTTCCTGCAAGGAAAAACCATCGACCGACAGAACTGCCGTTCCTGAAGAGCAGGAACAGATCAGTACTGATATTGTAGCCAACACCACGGTGATCACCTTTGAGCGCGACATGCACAATTTCGGTGAGATCAAGGAAGGTGACAAGGTTGAAACCGAGTTCAACTTTGTGAATACCGGCGAACATGATCTGTTGATCACGGCTGCCAAAGGCTCATGTGGCTGTACAGCACCTGAATGGCCAAAAGAACCGATCCCTCCGGGTGGAAAAGGTACGATCAAGGTGGTATTCGACAGTAAAAATAAAAGCGGAGAGATCAACAAAACCGTTACTGTAACAGCAAACACTGTTCCCAATCCAAACAGATTAACGATAAAGGGAACGGTGGTTAAATAACATTCGATTTACAACATTAAACATATCAATTTACCAATATGATGCAATTAAACGCAATATTACAGGCTACTTCAACTTCCAGCAGTTCGAGCTGGGTGCAGATCGCATTTTTCGGTTTGTTCTTTCTGATCCTTTACTTTTTCATGATCCGCCCGCAATCCAAAAAAGCCAAGGATCAAAAAGCCTTTTTGAATGAGATCAAAGTAGGTGATAAAGTAGTAACCATCAGCGGTGTGCATGGAAAGATCCTGAAAGTGGATGATGACACTTACCTGCTCGAGGTAGATACAAATGTAAAAGTGCGCATCGAGAAATCTGTGATCTCCCTCGATTACACGAAAGCGATGCTGGCGCGTAAGCAAGGATAATTTTCCTGTACATGGACAAGGTCCATTCAAGCGATGAAAACACTTCAGCTAAAGGAAGAAATATAGTTCCTTTTTTAGCCTGTACAGGTATTGCTTCCCTGTTATGGGTATTTACCACATTGAATGGCTCCTTTGAAGGGATGGTAGATGTGCATCTGGATTACGATCTGCCACCGGGTAAGATCAACAGCAATGAATTACCTTCAGAGGCAACACTATTTGTAGAAACCACCGGATGGCAATTGCTGCGCGAGCAATTCAATCGGCGCCATCTCACCATCGACCTGCCTTTTTTACAATCGGGAAAACCCTTTGTGACCAATGCACATGTATCTTCATTTGTTGCGGAAATGCCATCTGATATTCATGTGCTTCGCATCTATCCGGATACCATTCATTTGCATATGGAGGACCTGGTTTCGAAAAAAATACCCATCAGATTCAATTATCCTTCAGACACACATCAAT
>JAYRVB010000092.1:0-5537 GCA_041918775.1 Chitinophagales bacterium | reverse complement strand
TTTCACTACTAAGCTGCGACCCCGCCGGGGTCGGTGTGTTTAACTAACATTTTCGTTATAAATATGCGACCCCGCTGGGTGGGGGTGTTTGATAGACATTTTCGTTATAAATATGCGACCCCGCCGGGGTCGGGGTGTTTGACGAACATTTTCGCTATAAATATGCGACCCCGCTGGGGTCGGGTGCGACTTTGTATCATTTCACTACTAAGCTGCGACCCCGCCGGGGTCGGGGTGTTTGACTGACATTTTCGTTATAAATATGCGACCCTGCTGGGGGTGTGAATTGGTATCATTTCACTGCTATGCGGCGACCCCGGAGGGGTCGAATATTTATAGCCCATATGTGGGAAATAGATTGCCGACCCCGGAGGGATCGAATATTATGGAACATTTATTGTTGCCTTTGATATTTGCCAATATTTCAGCATGGGGGGTTCGAAGCGGTTTCGCCTGTAGATCAGTTTGGAGATGTTTATGTGTATGCGAAATGCTTCGAGCACAATAATGTCCTTTCCCCAAAAAAAAATTATGCGGTTGCAAGTATGAATCATTTTTATTGATGACGGTATGGTTTATTCTGTAAATTAGCGTCCGTTATGCCGCTGATCTTACCTGTTCACGATATATATCCTGCTTTCGGGAATGATTGTTTTATTGCGCCGAATGCCACGGTTGTTGGTGATGTGGTGATGGGTGATCAATGCAGTGTGTGGTTTAATGCGGTGGTGCGCGGAGATGTAAATAGTATCCGCATCGGTAATAAAGTAAATATTCAGGATAACGCGGTTATTCATTGCACTTATCAAACGGCACCTACCGTGATCGGAGATCATGTTTCGATAGGACATAACGCGATCGTGCACGGATGCACGCTGCACAATAATATTCTGGTCGGGATGGGCGCTATTGTGATGGACCATGCCGTAGTAAACGATAATGTGCTGATAGCAGCCGGAAGCGTTGTGCTCGAGAACAGTGTCCTGGAATCCGGATTTATTTACGGAGGTGTGCCGGCCAAAAAACTCAAGCCGCTCAGTCAGGCCGAGTTCGAAGGCACCATAAGTCGCATCACCAATAACTACATCATGTACTCGGGCTGGTTCAAGCCTGAGGCGGGTAAATAAGCCCTTCAGCCCCTTTCTTCTCCTGTCGTGCGCCTCTTCCGGGGTGAAAATATTTTTGCGAAAATATTTGCTGGTATCGTAATATCAAAGAACTTTGCATTTCAAAGTATCTATATGGACAACGAACATTCCCCCACCGCTTTCGACCAGGTCAGCAACTGGTTCAGCCGCTCGGTAACTGTGAAACTCTTTATGATCCTCGTTCTGGCCCTCCTCCTGCTGATACCGGCCAGTATGATCAAAGGGCTGATACAGGAGCGAGAGGCGCTACACGACAACACGGTATATGAAGTATCGCACAATTGGGCTGCCGAACAGGAGATCGGTGGTCCGGTGATCACCATTCCGGTATTCAAGCAAAACGATGATGGCACCAACCAATGGATGGACTACTTCCACATCCTGCCGGAGCAGCTTTCCATAAGCGGAAATATCGACCCGCAGGAACTGCACAGAGGCATGTACACTACTTATGTGTATCGCTCACAACTGAGTGTGGAAGCTGAATTCGATACTACCCTGCTGCGCGAACTCATTGGAAGTGAACGCGTGATCGATTGGCAAAAAGCCGTTGTGTCGATCGGTATTCCGGATATGCGTGGCATAGAACAGGAGATCACCTTGCGGATAAATGGCACACCACATCCGGTGCAAGCCGGTGTGCAGGAAAGGGGTTTGTTTAACAGTGGAGTTTCCGCACATATCAACCTGATGGAAATTGGTGGTAGCGACAAATTAACGCTGCAATTCGACCTCAACCTGCAAGGGAGTGAAGGTTTACATTTTTTGCCCCTGGGAAATACCACGCGTGTGCAATTGACTTCGAGCTGGCAGGACCCAAGTTTTAGTGGTGCTTTTTTACCGGATATGCGAAAGGTGAGCGACGCCGGATTTTCTGCTGAATGGCAGATCCTGCAACTCAATCGTAATTATCCGCAAATTTGGAGTGGCAATACTTACAACGACAAGATGATTGAAACTGCATTCGGTGTGGAACTCACTGGTGGCGCAAATGATTATCAAAAGTCGATGCGCTCGGTAAAATACGCCATCCTTACTATTGCACTTACTTTCCTGGTTTTCTTTTTAACGGAAGCGATCAATAAAAAACGCATACATCCTTTCCAATATATTCTGGTGGGACTTGCTTTGTGTTTATTTTATGTGCTGCTCATCTCCTTATCTGAGCAAATGGCATTTGATGTGGCTTACGGAATATCTGCATTGGTGATCGTTGCGATGATCACTTTATATAGTCGCACATTTTATGTCTTGTGGAAACATTCCCTATTGCTCATGGGCGTCCTGATCGGACTATATGGGTATTTGTATGTAACACTGCAGGCAACTGATTATGCGCTGCTCATTGGCTCAGCGGGATTAACCATTATGCTCGCACTTACCATGTATCTGACGCGCAGGGTGAATTGGTACAGTACTACTTAGTGTTGTTGGAGCTGTATCGTGGGGTTTCACGCGAAGGCGCAAAGACGCGAACACGCGAAGAAATGCAAATGCACTCACGACTCACCCTTTTTCACGCGGAGACGCGGAGGAGCGGAGAAATGCAATGTCATTCACCACTCACCATTTTTCACGCGAAGGCGCAAAGACGTGAGGGAAAAACTCACTTTGCGTCTTTGCGCCTTTGCGTGAAAAAAACTACAAGTACTTAAAATAAATAAACTCCGGCCTGTAAATAGTGGCGTCGTTAAACAGGTCGAGGAAGTTGAAACTGTTCTTGTTGTAAGACAAAAGAAGGTAACCTGATCCTGTAGTAAATTGTGTATGCACCCAGGCATTATAGGTCCAGATATCGCCACCCGTTTCCGGTGTGGTATATACTGTTTGCTTTGCCGTCCATGGCCCTGTAGGTGAGGTGGCTTCCCAAGTGTAAATATCATTGCCAAATAATACTTCCTGAGTAACCATTCGATATTTTCCTCCGTGATAGAACACTGCGAATTGTGGCGACACATCCACATTCAAACCACTTGGTCGCTTCATACGTCCGACAGTACTTTCCGGTTCAGTAGTAACCCATCCGGTGCCATCCCACCATTCTCTGGTGCCACGAATATTTCCTGCGGGATATCTGCACACATGTCCATACTTCGTGAACGTATATGTTTCAGGACCATACACATAAATGTAATCGCCATCTTCCATCACATGCGCACCCCACATAATATCTGTATCGGTGAAAACGGTAGTTCTATCTACTTCTGTGATCGTAGGCAAACTGAATGTCACCAGATCCGTGCGGATATAGGCAAAATCAAATGCCTCTGGACCGGTTCGGATATAGTATTGCATAAACACATAAAGTGTATCGCCGATCACAGTGCCATCACCCGGCCAGTACCATTCATTATACGGATCGTCCGTATCCACCAAAGCCTCAGGTTCATCGATGGTGTTGCCGCATCTGGTCACAAAATTGAACCCTGTTTGCACCATGAAACAATTGCGGATCAGCGGTGAACCAAAGGGACGTGATTGATCGGCATAAACCGTATCCAAAAAGCTGTCGCCAAACATCCACACCGTTCTGCCATCCGGAAGTTTCACAGAGTAAGTGGCGTCACCACCGGTCCAGCCATTGCCATAGCGATTAAAGCTGGCATTGAACTTATTTGCCGGCTTGGTCGTAATACCGGCCATCATCATATCTGCTTCCTCCAGACCCTCAGCCGTAGGCGTATGGTCAGGCATCATGGAGCAGGTACTAAAGACAAACAAAGTGCACATGGCGGCAAGGAAAAGGAGTGGTTGGTGCAGGCGCATAGGTTTAACAGGATTTCTTCCGTCAAAAGTAGCAGGTATTGAACATACCCCATACTTTTGCGTTAAAATTTAACTATGCGTGCAGTGCGGTTATGGTTATGGGTGGGAGTATTCATGGTACTGATACAGGTGATGTTGGGCGGTATCACCCGCTTAACTGAATCCGGACTATCCATCGTTGAATGGGATGTGGTGATGGGCAGCTTTCCGCCAACTTCAACAGAGGCCTGGCAGGCAGAATTTGACAAATACCAGCAAACCGCACAATTTGAAAAAGTAAACACCGATTTTTCTGTCAACGATTTTAAGCGCATCTACTGGTGGGAATTCATCCATCGTGTGTGGGCGCGACTTATTGGTTTTGTTTTTCTTTTTCCGTTTATCTGGTTTCTCTATAAAAAATATTTCAACCGCAGCTGGATCAAAAAACTGCTGTTTGTATTTGTGCTTGGTGGACTTCAGGGATTTGTCGGTTGGGTGATGGTGGCCAGCGGATTAGATGGCGACCCATGGGTTGATCCCAGCAAACTGACCATACACTTATTACTCGCACTTACCGTTTATGTTTATCTGATCTGGCTTGCGTTGGATTGGCATCAAAAAGTTTCCTCAAGCGGTGAAATACGTTTGCATAAACAACTGCTGATCATTTTTACCTTGGTATTTATACAGATCGGATTAGGCGGGCTCATGGCCGGTACTGATGCAGGCAGATTATTTACTACCTGGCCATTGATGAATGGCCGGCTGGTACCCGATCAGGCTTTTGCTCAGGTAATGTCGGCCGAAAAATTAGTGGCGCTCGCACCGGAGATCAATTTCATACATAGAACATTTGCCATTCTGGTGGCGGTATGGATATGGATCGTATGGTGGCGCAATCGCAAACAGGCTGCTCCGTATACGTATAAATTATTAAGCACCATTTCTTTACTGGTATTACTGCAATGTATGCTGGGCATCTTCACCCTGGTGAATGCAAAAATTCAGATACCGGTATTTCTGGGCGTTGCGCATCAGATCACTGCATGCATCCTGCTTGGTGTATGTGTGATGGCACTCTATACCACACGCAGGGTAAAAGCATAACATAAGTCCGGATAAACTGATCGCAAAACACCGGGACAGGTGTTGCACTGCTTGTTGTTACTATATTACTTCTGGTGTTTATCATCGACCGCGCGTCGACCATGCCTCATAAACAACGCCGGGATGTCCATCGAAATCAAATGCATGCGCTAATTGCATGCCGATCTTTTGCAACACGCGAATAGAGGCATGATTATCCACCATCGCACGTCCAACGATCCGTTGTAACTGCAGTACATCAAAACCATGTGCAATGGCCGCCTTCGCCGTTTCAGTGGCATAGCCCTGCTGCCAATACGCTCTGAAAAAACGAAAACCAACATCATACTCATCATTTTCCGCATCATATTTCAATCCACACCAACCGATACAGGTACCTGTATCTTTCATATGCACGGCAAGTCGGCCAACCTGATATTTTCGATATTGATCGTATGCTTGTATAAAAGCTGTTGTCGCCTCAAGCGATGGGAAGGGATCATCTCCTGTATATTTTAATACTTCCGGATCGAGATTCAACTGATACATCACAGG
>JAYRVB010000091.1:0-2588 GCA_041918775.1 Chitinophagales bacterium | reverse complement strand
ATGCTTTTCCAACGATGTAATAGATGATCGGAAATTCACTCGCCGCATACCCATCTTTCCCGGCCAGGTTGTGCACCTGTGGTTTCAATAATGGCAGATCGTGTTTGGCATAATTCCAGGCCTGTGCCGTGCAGTCGGTTTGTCGCCATTGGTGAATACCCTGAGGACGTTCATTCAACCACAACCATATTCCACTGCCGGCCATCAGGAGCAATATGCACAGGGCAAAGAGGCGAGGGGAGGGCCGGTTCTGTTCCATTTCAAGCCCTAAGCTACACTTTGCGCTGTACCTAAGCAACCACCATACACCACCCTATGTGCATATCCTTTTGTACCGGCCCCGCTAAACGCCCTATTTTCGCAACATGGCTAACACGCAGTACAATTACTCAGAGGAACATATCAGAACGCTCGACTGGATCGAGCATATGCGCATGCGCCCGGGCATGTACATCGGCAAACTCGGCGATGGCAGTTCACCTGATGATGGTATTTACATTCTGGTGAAGGAGGTGATCGATAATGCCATCGATGAATATATGATGGGCTATGGCAAGCGTATAGAAGTAACTGTTGAAAAACACCAGGTTACCGTGCGCGACTTCGGCAGGGGTATACCGCTGGGGAAAGTGATCGAATGCGTGAGTGTAATGAATACCGGTGCCAAATATGATACCGCCGCATTCCAGAAGTCTGTAGGGTTAAATGGTGTTGGTACCAAAGCCGTAAATGCATTGAGCAGCTATTTTCGCGTAGAAGCCTATCGCGAAGGCAAAACAAAATTCGCGGAATTTGAAAAAGGAGTGCTGAAAAAAGATACGCCCATCGGCAAAACGGAACAACGCGATGGCACCTTTGTTACGTTTATTCCCGACAATACCATTTTTAGGAATTTTCACTTCATCCCGGAGTATCTCGATAATCAGCTCTGGAATTATGTGTTTCTGAACGCCGGGCTGACCATCAGTTATAACGGACAAAAATATTTTTCGCAGAACGGCCTCCTCGACCTGCTTAAGCGAAATTCCAATGAAGAAACCAATCGCTATCCGATCATACACCTCAAAGGTGAAGATATTGAAATAGCCCTTACGCATGGAAATGAATACGGAGAAGATTATTATTCGTTTGTCAACGGCCAAAACACCACGCAAGGGGGTACACACCTCGCAGCCTTTCGTGAGGGTCTGGTAAAGACGGTGCGGGAATTCTATAAAAAAGATTTCGACGCCAGTGATATACGTCAGGCCATCGTTGGCGCCATTGCCGTACGCGTGCAGGAGCCGGTTTTTGAATCACAAACCAAAACCAAACTCGGTTCTATTTATATGGCGCCGGATGCACAGGTGACCGTTAAAGCATTTATTGTCGATTTTATAAAGAAAGAACTCGATAATTACCTGCACAAGAACCCTGCTGCTGCCGACGCACTGTTAAAACGCATTTTACAAAGTGAACGCGAGCGGAAGGATATTGCGGGCATTAAAAAATTGGCAAACGAGCGCGCTAAAAAAGCCAATCTCCACAACCGTAAACTCCGCGATTGTCGCTACCACCTTGGAGAAGACAAGCACGAGAAATCATTGCGTTCGACACTTTTCATCACGGAGGGCGACAGCGCAAGCGGAAGTATCACCAAAGCCCGCGATGTGGAGTCGCAGGCGGTATTCAGTCTGAAAGGAAAACCGCTGAACGTATTCGGTCTTACCAAAAAGATCGTGTATGAAAATGAAGAATTCAATTTGCTGCAACATGCCTTGAATATTGAGGATGGTATCGATGGGCTCAGATACAACCAGATCGTAGTAGCTACAGATGCCGATGTGGATGGGATGCATATTCGTTTGTTGCTGCTGACTTTCTTCCTGCAGTTTTTTCCGGAGGTGGTCAAGAATGGACATTTATATATTCTGCAAACGCCACTATTCCGGGTACGCAATAAAAAAGAAACCATTTATTGCTATAACGAAACAGAAAAGCAGGCTGCTGTAAAAAAACTCACCGGAAAACCGGAGATCACCCGATTTAAGGGACTTGGCGAGATATCACCGGATGAATTCTCAGGCTTCATTGGCGAAAATATCCGCCTCGAACCGGTCATCATCGGCAAAGAACAATCCATTCAAGCCACCCTCGAATACTACATGGGCAAAAACACCCCCGATCGACAAACCTTTATTATCCGGAATTTACGGGTAGAGAAAGATGTGGTTGAAGAGGCTTTGGTTGTTGAAGATTAACGTAATCGTGGGAAGAAGATTCGAAGGATTGAAGATTCGAAGGGAGAAATGAGAGATGAGAGAGTAGAGAGGAAAAATACATGCACGCACAAGTAACATTTCTTTGTGCCCTCTGTGCCTTCTCCGTACCCTTTGTGTCCTTGTATTTATGTCACTGTACGTTAGAAATACAAAGGAACGCTGAGCCTGCTGCCGCTGATCCCGATAGCTATCGCATAGCCGTCAACCAAATATGTAATAGTCTCGGGATTTCTCAGACATTTTTGTGCTAAGGGGTTGAACCTGATGGGGTTAATTCGATATTTATCCGAACAACACGAATTCGACCCCAGAGGGGTCGCATGTTTT
>JAYRVB010000090.1:0-1762 GCA_041918775.1 Chitinophagales bacterium | reverse complement strand
TAAGTATAACTCCGCTGTTGTTCGCGACCTGTGCCGATCTCATACAATACATCAGTGGTGATAAATCCTTTTCTTACGGTGCCGATATGTTGTATCCTGCCTAATAAGGTGTTTTCCGGATCGAGTGTACTTAAAGCTGTATCGGCAATGCGCAAAGTTCTGTAATGTGCCTGCACATATAATTGTGAAGCAGCTTTTTCACGAAGCTGGCCGCTTAATGAATAGGTAACGGCCTCTGTCTGCAAAGCAAAAGCACCTGCACTCGGTACCTTGTCTATTCGATACAATACTTCACCTTTGATATTGCGCGAAGCACTATCCGGCAAACCGAGAAATGCTTTATATTGATCAAAATAAAAACTATTGCTGATCAAGCTGTCGTTAACACCGGAAATATAATTATGCTCTCCCTCAAAACCCACGCCAAGTTGTAAGCCTTTTAGCTGACTAAAGCTGCGGGCAATATTTGCCTTGGGTCGGATAAAGGATGACTGCAGAGTATCACTACTTGTCGTTAACCAACTGGCAGTAAAGTCGCCCAACCATTTTTTGGTGAGCAAATTCCCACTTGCTGTTTGCATGAATCCCTTGTAGGAGCCCTCACGGATAAATGCTGATGTCTGTAAGGTGGTTTTCAGTTGACTGCCATATTGATACAGCAACGAAGAATTTACGTAGTGTTCGTTTCTGCGGTCTGTGGTCAATATATTCCAGTTGCGCGCAAACTCCACAGGTCTGAATCGCTCAAGTGCGGTAAATTGTTCACCGGCAAATTCATAATCACCTGAAAGGGTGAGCTTATGTGCTTTATCTGAAAGCAATTGATGTTGCACGCCACTGCGCATGGCCATGCCGGCATTATTCCCATTGCCGTAAATACTAAATGTATTCAGGTCGGCATTACTCATAGCCAGCTCGGTATTGATGACTGTTTTATCTGTTGGTGCATATGTGGCGCCCAAACTCACCATTTGCGATTTTCGCGGTGCGATGAGGGTTTTGAGCGGCTCAGCAGTGCCTTGCGGAATACCATCTACCGGTGCGACCCATTGGTATACGCGACCATTTGTGGTTGTAGCCAGGAGGATATAATTACCTTGTTGCGCACCGATTTCGGTAAAGGTCAATGCATAGAAAGCACTGTCGGGATCTGTGCTGTAAACAAATACAGAATCAAATCCCAGACTGTCCACCATCTTGTATAATACGCGTGAAGCATCAAATTCAATACTATCGACACCTGATGCATATATGGCCTGAGTGCTATCGCCTGCTGCCTCCAGTAAAGCGCGTTCTGTAGAACCTAATGTTTGGTCCAAGGGTTGATTTTTGCTGTCCTGCTCACTGTAAACCTGTAAGCGCATTTGTAGTTTTCCATCCGCGTGTTGGTATAGGGCGTTGTGGTATAACTGCGTTCTGAAATACTGTCGCTCTGCATATTCAAATTCTACATAAATACGTTTGTCTTTTGTCAATAATACCCTGGGCATGAAGGTGATCTCGCCGGCATTATAATCGATCACGTAATCCTGCTCGGCACCACGTGCTAATTGCACGCCATCCATAAAGATGCGCTCAGTTCCTGCCAGAATGATGATGAAAGTTTCTCCGTTGTTCCCTTTGAGTTTATATGGCCCCTGGTTACCCTCAATGATATCTAGTGTCTGTCTTACATGAATACCTCTGGCTACGGCAGCACTTAAATTGGTTTGCAAAGTGCTCCCATCAGCAAATGTATAGGCGCCTTTGTAATGCGCGCCCC
>JAYRVB010000089.1:0-2322 GCA_041918775.1 Chitinophagales bacterium | reverse complement strand
TTGAAAGTATTGCTTCGCCAAAGATCCGCATCATACATACCGTTTGGGATACCGTAAAGTATCCAAAGGCCACCATCTACGCACAACAAACCAATGTGGCGCGCGCAGCCTGCACGGGCGATTGGTTGCTCTATCTTCAGGGCGATGAGGTGATCCACGAACAAGACCATGCCAATATTCGCAGCCAATGCGAAAAATATCTGCACGACGACAGGGTAGAGGGCCTGCTATTCGATTATTATCACTTCTGGGCAGATTATGCGCATATCAACCGTTCGCATAGTGCCTATGGACATGAGATCCGTATGATCAAAAACAAGCCGGATATTTTCTCCTATGGTGATGCGCAGGGATTCAGGCGAATTCCCGGATTCGATCTGCAGAATTTCCGTCAGAAAGAGCACGTACATAAACTCCGTGTCGTGGATGCCCATGCGCATATTTATCATTACGGATGGGTGCGACCCCCTGATTTTATGATGCGCAAAAAGCAGTTCAGCAATACCTTACATCATGGTGCTGCACAAACAGAAAGCAATTTCGCGGCAAAGTTATTCGACTACGGACCTGTAGGCAGAAAGGCCATATTCACCGGCACGCATCCTGCGGTTATGGACGAGCGGATCGCTGCCTTTGACTGGGGGCACATGCTCAATTATGGGAAACAGCAGAAACAGTACAACCGTCCGCCATTAAAACACGAAAAATGGCACATACGCTTGTTGAGTTTTTTTGAGATATATGTATTCAGGCGGCAGCTGTTTACTGCGCATAAATACATTCGCATAAAAACTTAAGCTTAATGTTGTAGCAGAAAGGCCTTAATAAAATCATCCAGATCACCGTCCAATACCGCCTGTGCATTACCAGTTTCCATACCTGTGCGTGCATCTTTCACGAGTTTGTATGGATGTAACACGTAGTTACGGATCTGACTGCCCCACTCAATTTTTTTCTTCGTGCCTTCGATCTTGTCTTTGATCTCCTGACGTTTCTGCATTTCCCGATCATATAATTTACTGCGCAACATTTTCATGGCAAGCTCGCGGTTTTGTCCCTGTGTACGGTTCACCTGACAGCTCACCACAATACCGGTAGGGATATGCGTAACACGCACCGCGGTTTCCACTTTGTTCACGTTCTGTCCACCCGCACCACCACTTCGGAAGGTATCCCAGGTGAGGTCGCTCGGAGATATATTGATCTCGATCGTATCATCGATCAATGGAGAAACAAATACGGAGGCAAAAGAGGTATGTCGTTTGGCATTGGCGTCGAATGGCGAAATGCGCACCAGACGATGCACCCCATTTTCACCTTTCAACAGACCATAGGCAAATTCGCCATCTATCTGCAAGGATGCTGATTTGATCCCTGCCACATCACCCGGCTGAAAGTCTAATTCGGTGGTCGTAAATCCGTTCTTATTGGCCCACATCATATACATGCGATACAGGATACTCGCCCAATCGCAACTTTCTGTGCCTCCGGCGCCGGCGTTTATGGTGAGGATAGCCGGTAAGGCATCTTCTTTTTCGGTAAGGGTAGATTTGAATTCAAGTTCTTCAACAAGATCAGTAGCTTTCTTATACTGAGCATCAACTTCCTCCTCGGTAGCTTCACCTACCTGAGCAAATTCATACAGTACATGCAAATCCTCCACAGCCGTCTGTGCTTCATTGTAACTGTTGATCCATACATTGTTGATCTTGATGCGCTTGAGCACCACTTCAGCATTTTTCGGGTCATCCCAGAAACCCGGCTGGTGAGTGATCTGTTCGTCTTCTTTTACCTGGATGAGCTTATCATCGTAGTTAAAGAAACCTCCTCAAAACAAGCAATTTGTCCATCAGCTCGTTGTAATGTTCTAGTGTCATGGCGGCAAAGATAGTAAAAAGGAAGGATGCAGATGTGCAAATCGCGGGTGTCCGGGGAAATATACATATGCTTTGCAAAAGTGCTGTCGCGTGCAGGATATGCGCATTTTTGATCCTCACCCCCTGCCCCTCTCCTTATAATTTGATTGCATCAAATTTCAAGGAGAGGGGAGTTTTTTTTCAAGAATGTACCATACTCCCCTCTCCTTACATGGCAACCGCAGGTTGAAATGAGAAGGAGAGGGGCCGGGGGTGAGGATCAAGAATGCAGATTTTCTGAAATAGCGTAACAATCATTTCAATATGTAATTTTCCGCGGACAACAGTGTTGTGCAAATGTGCAGATGTTCAAATGGGGTGATATTTTGTACCGATAACAAACGGGAAGCAGAAGGGCTGATTTGCTGATCTGATCCTGCCTAATCGGAATCAGAAAAAGGGGCCC